>JANMHK010000263.1:0-4701 GCA_031375135.1 Sphingobacteriales bacterium
AGTTAAAGATCAACCTGCGATCGTGAATATTTCATCCAAAGGAACCCTGGATATCCGGAAAGGAAACTGGAAACTGATCACCAAACTGGGCTCGGGAGGCTTTACGGTTCCCTCAGATATCACCCCTGAAAAAGCCGGGCCTGCAGGACAGTTGTACAATCTCGCCGAGGATATCCATGAAGATCACAATCTATACCTGGAACAACCAGCCAAAGTAAAAGAACTGCTGGCCCTGCTGGCCAACATTCAAAATGCCCCCAGGGGTAAACGTTATCAATAAATGAAGGAGATCATGGCTGGATTTCAATTTAAATATGTAGACAAATACCTGGGTCCCGCTTTGGTTCTGTTAACCATCGTCATCCTGAGTGCGAGTGCAGACAAACATGCGGTTGAAACTAAAGTAACGCCCTTCAAAAAGACGCTTCCAAATATCATTTACATCATGGCAGATGATATGGGTTATTCAGATATCGGTTGCTATGGTGGTGAAGTGAATACACCGAATATTGACAAGCTCGCCGCTGGTGGCGTAAAGTTCAGAACCTTTTATAATAATGCGCGTTGCTGTCCTACCCGCGCTACATTGCTTACCGGACAGTATCCGCATGTGGCTGGGATGGGCGATATGGTAACCATGCCGCAGGCTGCCATTTCGCAGGGCAGCTACCAGGGTTTTCTCAGTGACCGTTATCCAACCATCGCGGAGGCGTTAAAGAAAGCGGGATACAATACCTATATGACAGGTAAATGGCATGTGGGCGAACGAAAGGAACACTGGCCATTGAAAAGGGGATTTGATCACTATTTTGGATTGATCTCCGGAGCCAGTAGTTTCTATGAGATCATTCCACAGGAAAAAGGAAAAAGGCACGTGGTGGAAGACAATGAAGATTTTCCAATTCCTGAAAAAGGTTTTTACATGACCGACGCCTTTACTGACCATGCCATACAATATCTGGATCAACAGAAAAAAGATCGCCCCGCGAATCCTTTCTTTTTATACATCGCTTATACTGCCCCGCATTTCCCTATTCATGCGCTGGAAGAAGATGTAAAAAAATATGAAACCGCTTATCTCCAGGGCTGGGATGTTACGCGCAGGAAAAGGTATGAGAAGATGATCAAACTGGGCCTTGTCGATAAGCGATATCAGCTCACTGAAAGGCCTGAAGAGATACCCGCCTGGATAACAGTAACCGATAAGGAAACCTGGGCCCGGAAGATGGCCGTATACGCTGCTATGATCGACAGGATGGATCAGAATATCGGAAGGTTGATCAAAGCTTTAAAAACAAATGGTCAGTACAACAATACCCTGATTGTTTTTCTTTCTGATAATGGCGCATCGCCGGAGAATATGAGTGGCCGGAATTTTAATGATCCCCGTGTGAAGATCGGCGCAAAAGGTTCTTACGTCACCTATGATGTTCCCTGGGCTAATGTGTCAAACACGCCTTTCAGGAAATACAAGAAATACATGCATGAAGGTGGAATCATTACGCCCTGCATTGTTCAATGGCCCGATAAGCTAAAACCGCACGAAGGGTTTATCGATGAAACCGGACACGTGATGGACTTACTTCCTACAGCTCTGGAACTGGCCAATCTGCCTGCCGATGAACTACCGGGTTCAAGTCTTGGCTTTTTATGGGGCTCATCAAAGCCCGCGGAAAAAACATATTACTGGGAGCATGAAGGGAATAAGGCCCTTCGAAAAGGGCATTGGAAAATAGTAAAGGATCTGGAAGATCGTGATTGGGAATTGTACAATCTTTCAACTGATCCCTGCGAAACAATGGACCTGGCAAAAACAAACCCGCAACTCTTGGCCGATATGGCAAGGAACTACAGCTCATGGGAGAATAAAGTGGGCGTGAAGCCTGTAGCAAAGAACGCTGCCGAAAAACTAACAACATGGTGAATTCGGACGCACACAAATTCAGAAGAAAAATGAACATAGGGCTTGCCATGTTGCTCTTGCTGACTAATCATTTGGCGGCACAGAAAACAACGGAACTTTGGCTCGACGATCTGCCAATTTCCAGTTTCTCCGATGGTATCCCCAGCGTTTTTGGGAAGAGCCGGGGTGCTGATTCATTTCAAATGTCAAATATTAAATACTGTCGTGGACTCGGCATCAATACCACCGGTGTCCTGGTATTTGAACTGAATGGCCACGCGTTGGAATTTACTGCATTGGCTGGACCAGACGATAAAGCCAATGCCGCTATGGTGGCCTCATTTTATGTGATCGGGGATAAGAAGATCTTGTTTTCCAGTATCGATATGAAAGCTGGCGACGCGCCTAAATCGGTTAAAATAAATCTGAAAGGAATAAATCGGTTAGGCCTGCTCGTTACCAATAACGAAGACGTGCAGCGGAATTTCTCCAACTGGGCAGATGCGAAGATGGTCATGATGGCGGACCATCTTCCCAAACCCATTGCCAATAGTGATGAGAAATATATCCTTACCCCGCAATCGTCGCCAAAACCCCGGATCAATTCACCCCGGATCTTTGGCGCAAGGCCTGGCAATCCATTTCTATTTGCCATCGTGGCCTCGGGTGAAAAGCCCATGCAGTTTGAGGCAGAAAAGTTGCCGGCAGGGCTCTCCCTCGACCAGAAAACGGGAATCATTACCGGAACAGTTTTAAACCCCGGCAGGTACGCGGCCAGGATGAAGGCCCGTAACCAGCTCGGCGAAGATATCAGGGAGCTCCTCATCAATATCGGAGACACCATTGCCCTCACACCTCCCATTGGCTGGAATGGCTGGAACTCCTGGGCTCGTGACATTGACCGCAGTAAAGTGATGGCATCTGCAGAAGCAATGATCAACATGGGCCTCAGCGATCATGGCTGGACCTATATCAATATCGACGATGCCTGGCAGGGTGAACGAGGTGGCCCATTCAATGCCCTGCAGCCCAATGATAAGTTCCCCGCATTTAAAGAGATGGTAGACGCGATACATGCTGAAGGATTGAAACTTGGGGTTTATTCCACCCCCTGGATCTCAAGCTATGCTGGTTACCCTGGTGGCTCCTCAAACTTTCCAAAAGGAGAGTACCCGGATTCTATCAGAAACAACAAAAGGGATTATCGATATACCGGCAAATACAGTTTTGAAAAGGAAGATGCCCTTCAAATGGCCGCATGGGGCGTAGATTATTTAAAATATGATTGGCGCATCGATCTTAAAGCAGCAGAAAGAATGTCAATCGCTCTCCAACATTCTGGTCGTGACATCGTCTACAGCCTTTCTAATTCTGCTCCCTTTTTACTAGCCAAAGAATGGGCAAGAATTGCCCAGGCATGGCGCACAGGGCCCGATATTCGCGATAGTTGGTTGAGCCTCTATGTGTCTGCCTTTACACTCGATAAATGGGCCCCTTATGGCGGACCCGGGCACTGGAACGATCCGGATATGATGATCCTCGGGAACGTAACCACCGGTGCCAAATTACATCCAACGCGATTAACCGCAGATGAACAATATAGCCATGTAAGTCTGTTCGCACTGCTGGCTGCCCCATTGCTTATAGGTTGCCCGATTGAACAGCTGGACGCTTTCACATTGAATCTCCTCACCAATGATGAGGTGATCGAAATAGACCAGGATCCGATGGGTAAATCAGCACAACTGATCAGTGACGATGGAACAATACAGGTTTGGCAGAAACCTCTCGAAGACGGCTCCTATGCAATTGGGATGTTTAACATAAACGGATTTAGAAAAACTCCCCAATCCTATTTCCGTTGGGGCGACGAGAAATCGCAGAAATATACGCTGGAGTTTGCACGCCTCGGATTGAAAGGGAAATGGGCCCTGAGGGATCTGTGGCGGCAGAAAGATCTGGGTGTATTCGACAACGTCTATAAGGCCAGCATCCCCCACCATGGTGTCCTTTTTCTTAGAATTTATCCTGCCTCTGTAAAACAAACCCAGTGAAAAAAAGATTGTTTTTATATTGTCTTCTGTTTGTTTGCCAACTATCGTTGCTGGCCCAACGGCCCATTCCTGCTGTAGCTGATCCCGCAGCGCGGTTGACTCTTTTGGCCGCGCAATGGAAAGCTTTGCAACAATCTCCGCCCCAGCTCGGTGTCCGCGATTGTTTTCTATTTCTGCTGGATGGTTTAGACGCAGGCTTCCTTAGTTCGGAACAAACAGAATGGGTGTTGGAAAAAATCCAGACCAGAATTATCACAGACAGTACATCATCCGCTTATGGCGCCATGTATTGGGGCTGGACCGAGAAAAATAATGAGGCCGGTGATGGCAACAATGTTCAGTTTTGTGTACAATACGGGATGCCTATTAAATTCCTTTTTGATGACCGCCTTTCGCCGAGAGCCCGAAAATTATTAGACCAGATATTTCAATCTGCCTCCCACGGCGTGCGGGGACAACCCGTTCGATTAAGCTATACCAATATCATCCTTATGAAGATCTGGAACACGGTGGCATTGGGCCAGGTTTATCATAATGATGTTTGGTTGGAAGAAGGACGAAAGCTGTTTAACAAATGGCTTGATCACGTGGCCCGTTATGGTAACAGGGAATACGATAGCCCAACATATTCAGGAGTCGATATTGAATCTCTTCTACTAATGATCCGGTTCTCGAATGATCAGGATATCAAAGCTAAAGCGACAAGCACCCTGAATTTCTTTCTTACGGATATCAGCGCACATT
>JANMHK010000273.1:0-1988 GCA_031375135.1 Sphingobacteriales bacterium
ACCTGCGTTAGGGCCCACTGCGTATGTGCACCGACCTTCCGGATTTTTTAATCCCGAAGGTCGGTGCACATACGCAGTGGGCCCTAACGCAGGTTCGCCCGGATAGCCAAGATAAAGGAATAGGTCAGACCTTGGAGACAGCGCATGTGCGTAACTGACAGAAAGTTCAGAGATCAGGTCATGCGGATGTTGGCGGTCTACTAAAGGTTTTCCCTGAAAGCTCTCACCCGTTTGAAACAATAAGGGATAGCCTTCCCCGCCAACTGTTATTGGATCGAGTGAAAACATGGTACTGAAATGAAAGAGGCCTCGCTTCCCAACGTTACGCTGTCCCATCAGCATCGCCATATTGGGAGCATCAAATTTTCGATCACCCCTGCTGCCCGCATTGAAGATATCCTGGCTGTTATAGCGCAGAAAAACATCTCCGTGCACCATGTACATCCATTTTTTGGAATGATACATATAAGCGTACATAGGGGTATTATCGGGCTGCCAGGAAGTTCCGGATCCATTTCGGGTCATGGGCAGGTTACGGGAGAAAGCATGCGACATACTCATGTTCATTTCTCCACCGCTTTTGTGGGTACTATCTTTTTTCAATACGCTGTCTGAAGCAGGTGCATGGTGTTCATGTTGCCCATAGGCGGTCGCAGACAGCAGTAAGGCCATAAATAATGATTTGATCTGACTGCCTGTTTTCATACTAAAGCCTTTAGTTCATCGAAGTCCCACACAAGGAGGTATATCCTGATGGGAAGGATGTATACTTAATGTTATGCAAAACTTAAGCCGTTGGCTTTAGTTGAGGTTGTCGAGCGACTTTCGATGCAGGCTAGCCAGATTACGGAAACTAGTGGGAGTCATTCCCGTTAGTTTCTTGAATTGATTAGAAAGATATTGCGTGCTGCTATAACCGAGGTCAACAGCAATTTGGGATAAGGGAAGTTCGCTATAGACCAAGAGCTCTTTCGTTTTTTCAATCTTCTGAAGAATGAAAAACTGTTCAACGGTAATACCTTCCACTTCTGAAAACATTTTACTCAACATGGAGTAATCCCTGAATATATTCTCCGAAAGGTAACTAGACAGGCTGAAATGTTCCTCGATATCGGCAGACTGAACCTTTGAGATCAGGAGGTTTTTTATTTTTTCGATTTGCTTTTTATTTTGGTCATCAAGAAGCTCAAAGCCGCCCTCAGCAAGGTCCCTGGCCAAAGAGTCAATTTGCTCAGGAGAGGGCTTATCATCAAGCTGCACTTCGCCCAATTGCACGCGAGTGGCTTGCAATTGGTGCTTCTCCAGTATCCGCTTTACAGCGCTGATACATCGGGCACAGACCATATTCTTGATCACGAGTTTCATTGGCTTGGCTGAATCTAAAACAATGTTGCCTAAAAATAATGGACAATGGCATAATAAATCGGAAAGCCAACGGTAATATTGAATGGGAATGTAAGGCCGAGAGCCATGGGAATATAGAGTCCTGGATCGGCTTTTGGCGCGGCGATCTTCATGGCCGCAGGCACGGCAATATAAGAGGCACTGGCGGCGAGAATGGCAAAGATAAACCGGTTACCCGGATCACTGGTGACAACACTGCTGGCGAAGGCTACGATAGTTCCGTTCACTGCCGGAATAATTAATGCGAATACACTGAGGAACAAACCATACTGCCTGAACGAAGCAAATCTACGTGCTGTAACCATGCCCATTTCGAGGAGGAATATCGCCAGAAATCCCTTGAAGATGTCGGTGGTGAAGGGCTTGATACCTTCAGCTTGTTTGGTATCTGCGATAAGGCCGATCAACAGACTGCCGAGGATCAGTAAAACGCTTCCATTGGTAAATGAATGATGAATTGTAGATCTCAAACTGCTTTTCTCTTCTGATTCTTTGTTGTACAGTCGTAGCAGGATCACACCCACAATAATCGCAGGTGATTCCATAAAGGCCATCACGGCCACCATATGACCGCCGAATTCAAT
>JANMHK010000304.1:0-1585 GCA_031375135.1 Sphingobacteriales bacterium
TGGGTTGCTCCACCGCAATCGCATGGCCCGCTCCGGGAACGAATACGAACTGGCTTTGATGCAGCAGCTGCAGGTACTCATTGGTGTAACCCCATTTCTGGTTGTCGCACTCCCCTTTCATCACCAGCACTGGAATCTGCAACTGGCGGATCTTCTCCCTTGGATCTTTTATGGCTAACAGCGATTTAAAGGTCATCACGGAAGCATAATAACCGCTGCCGGCAGCTGCGGGAAGAATCTTTAAGGTATCACATACTGTAGACCTGTCCACTTGTTCATTCAGAAACGTCATGAACTGATCCGCCTCGGCATCGGGCACCAGTTTAACACCAAGTATATTGGCCATAAATTTCATGGCCTTCGTTCGCAGATTATTAGCCTGCCTGTTTCCATCAGCATTGGAATAAACCGGTTCGTTTAAACGGATGCTATATGGCGGCACTAGTGTCGCCAATGCTGTATTTACGGGAAAGATGGGGCCCGGACTGGTCAATACCATCGCCTGTACAAGATCAGGATGTTCCGCGGCAAATAAAGTGGCCAGAACAGCACCCCAGGACTGCCCTATCAAAATCACTTTTTTAGCTTTCAATTTTTGCATGATGGCCTTGATATCGTCCATATGCCGCTGCACGGAATATTCGCTGATGTCCGACAACCGGTCGGAATGTCCACTGCCGATCTGATCGTATAAATAGACCCTGTATCCAAGATCCGCGATCGGTCTTAATGCTTCAATATGCTCGTCTGTAATATGTCCCCCGGGACCGCCATGCAAGTACAAAACAGGATAAGGTTTCTTATCCATTCTTTTTGAGATCACAGTATACCCGATGCTCGATCCATTCGTCAACTTCCAATACTGTGTGGCCGGCCTGGACTCAAACACCGGCACATCGTAAACCCTGGGATAGAGTACGACCACCAGATAGACAATCGCTCCAATGATCCCTGCAAACCCGACATATTTTAAGATCTTTTTCTGCACTAAGTTTCCTCGTTATAATAGATCTTATAAAACTTCCTTCCCGTTTCATCAACACCCTGCTCGATCATTTCCCGGCCACCATGGATGTAAATATGGAAGTTCTTGTCCAGCTTAAGTACACTCTTGAAGATCTTTGCCTGTTTTTTAACAGCCAGCCGCGAGATCTCAAATTGATCCGATACTTCCACTTCATTCTGCGAGCGGTACGAATCATCAAATTTCCTGAACGACTCAATGATATTATCGTGATAAAAAACTTCCTTTTCAAAATCCTGTTTGTCAAACTGTTCATGGGTCTTGAAATACTCAACCGACCTGTTCAGCAGGTCCATCTGATCGGTTTTCGTGATGTCGAACTCAGACCTGATCTGACCTGTGATAAAATCCCTGGTGATAGTCAAGAAATTATTGGTGCTATTGACATGATCATTCTTGGCTTTGTGCTGGATGAATTCTTCGTGCCAATATGCCGTGTCACCATGGTTATTATCAATCACTAAAATGGTATAGGGCTGCTCCGTGAAGATGACTAAACAGGCCTTGTCCGGCTTCTTTGTGCCGATGCCTTTTTTGAACAACATATCCGCTTTTTTATTC
>JANMHK010000317.1:0-1774 GCA_031375135.1 Sphingobacteriales bacterium
GTCGAGCAGCTCATTGGCACCCGAAAAAAGCTTCTCGATCATCCCCTGTTGGCCGCTGGTTTTCGCTTTTTCCATCGCCTGCTCCTTGTTCATCTCAAGGCTTTCCCTCGTCATTTCGGAGATCACGTCTGCATTTCTGTAGTTTGCCAGGTTTGAAAATATCCCAAAACTGCTGGCCATTATGGTCAATGCACAGAGAACGGTAAGAAAGTCACGCCTAATCGGAGGTGCAGCACCAGTTTCCATTCTTTTTAAGTTTGGCGGCAATAATAATAATTTCTATTAGCCCGATTCAATTTATTTTACTCCCCCATTAGTTTCTGAATGAAGGAGATTTTTTTCTGTGTAACCACCAACCTGAACTACGATCAGCGTATGAGACGAATCTGTACCTCCCTTGCGGGGGCGGGTTACCCCGTCAGGCTTATCGGTCGGTTGACCAGGGGCTCGCCGCCTCTGGAGAAAGCGCCTTACCGGCAAGTACGACTCCCATGCTGGTTCAAAAAAGGGAAACTGATGTATGTCGAATTTAACATCAGGCTGTTTTTCTACCTGCTGTTTAAAAGCCCTTCAGCCATTACGGCTATTGACCTGGATACCATTATTCCCTGTTACTATATTTCCCGGATCAAGAATATCCCGCGGGTTTACGACGCGCATGAATGGTTCAGCGAGTTAAAAGAAGTAGTGACCCGCCCGGCCATTAAAAAGATCTGGCTGGCCGTAGAAAAGCATTTCCTGCCTCGTTTTCCAAATGGCTATACGGTTTCTCTATCCATTGCAGAGGAGTTTAAAAGGCTTTACAAGGTTGACTATGAACTGATCATGAATGCTCCCCTGCTCCAAGTCAGAAGCGAAGATCCCACCCCTACGGAACGTTATCTCTTGTACCAGGGCGCGGTCAATGAGGGTCGGGGTTTTGAATGGCTGATCCCTGCCATGAAAAAAGTGAACGCCCCGCTCTGGATCTGTGGAGAAGGAAATTTCTCTGCTTCCTGCCGGGCTTTGATCCATACCAATGGCCTGGAGAACAAGGTGTTCATGAAAGGGAATATCAGTCCGGTCGAGTTGACCAGGATCACGTCGATGGCTTATGCCGGGATCAACCTGGTGGAACCCATTGGTATGAACCAGGTTTTTTCCCTGACCAATAAGTATTTCGACTATATCCATGCCGGCATTCCGCAGCTCACGATGAAGTTCCCGGAATATGAAAGACTGAACCTGAAATACCCGGTTGCGGTGATGATTGAGACCCTTGATTCTGAATTAATAGCACAGGAACTGAACAATTTGCTTGAAAATGAGGTTTTGTATTCAACCCTAAAGCAAAATTGCTTCCTCGCGGCAGCTGTATTTAACTGGAACAATGAGGAAAAAAAGCTGGCGAATTTTTACATGAATTTATTTCACTGATTTTGGAGAAACACTTGCATATCGTTTCATTCGATGTTCCTTTTCCGCCGGATTATGGCGGAGCCTTTGAAGTTTTTTACAAGATAAAATCACTGCACGAGCAAGGCATCAAGGTCCACCTGCATTGTTTTGAATACGGGCGGGGACAGCAAAAAGAATTGGAAAAATTCTGCGAAACAGTGCATTACTACCAGAGAAATACGGGACACAAAGGCTTCAGTGTCTCGGCACCGTATATCGTTAGTTCAAGAGCTAATGAAGAATTGATCAGCAATCTCCAAAAAGATAATCATCCCGTTTTGCTGGAAGGGATCCATTGCACCTATTTCCTTCACCAGGGAAGACTGGATAACCGAAA
>JANMHK010000415.1:0-26596 GCA_031375135.1 Sphingobacteriales bacterium
ATGCTTTGCTATATACACTGGAACAAGGAATTCACACGGGCGACTTTGGTGATAAATCAATACCTAAGCTAAACACCACTGAATTCGCGGATGCGATCATTGCCAATTTTGGAAAACTACCTGAACAAGGTGCAAAACCCACCTTTCCAAACAAACCCATCACCCCCACTACATTCAAACTCGATAAGAATCCGCTCATCATGAGCAAGGAGATGGAAGAAGAAACGATTGTAGGTGTAGACATGTTTATCGAAAGTTTTGAACAGCCTAGTGCAGTTGCAGAGAAATGTCTGAATCATACGCTCGACCTGTTTAAACTGGTCACCATCAGCAACCGGGGAACCCAGGTTTGGCCCAAAGGATCCATCTTTACAAATCTGGTCAACCAGTACCGGTGCAGATTTGAAAGCGTGGGCGATGCCCCGCTCAGCCAAACAGATATCATCGAACTGTACAAAAGACTCGCTACTGATTTCAAAATATGCTCAACAGAAATACTTAACATGTGGGGCAACAAAAAAGCATATTCATTGGCCCAAGGACAGTGATAGTGGGTTAGCCGGGTAGTGTGAAAGCCGGGTAGATGGTGAGTGAGTTAGTTTGTTAGCGTATTCCCTATTTTTGCTTCCATGGTTGATTTTGACAAAAAACTCGATGCGTTGGTGACCGCAGCTATTGCTGAGGACGTGGGGAACGGCGATCATTCCACGCTCAGCACAATACCCGCGGATGCTCACGGCAAAGCACAACTGAAAATAAAAGAAGACGGAATACTTGCAGGTGTAGCTGTTGCAGAAAAGATATTTAAACTTTTGGAACCAGAAGCGCGGCTCGAGATCTTTAAGAAAGATGGAGAACAGATGAAGTATGGCGAAGTTGCCTTTATTGTTTCAGCAAAGGTTCATACCATTCTAAAGGGAGAGAGGTTGGTACTGAATATCATGCAGCGGATGAGCGGGATAGCAGGACTAACGGGAAAGTATACCCGGAAACTGGAGGGCTATCATACAAAGGTGTTGGACACTCGAAAGACCACGCCGAATTTCAGACTACTGGAAAAAGAAGCCGTACGTATAGGCGGAGGAATAAATCATAGGTTTGGATTATACGACATGATCATGCTGAAAGACAATCACATCGATTTTTGCGGAGGTATAGAAAAAGCCATCGAAAGAGCAAGTGAATATGTTCAACGAGTAAATCCCTCGTTGAAAATTGAAGTGGAAACCAGATCCCTGGATGATGTTAAAAAAGTGATGGCCTCTGGAAAGGGAAAGGTATTTCGGATCATGCTGGACAATTTTACCCCGGAAATGATCGGCGATGCGATGCCGCTCATTCAAAAGGAATTTGAGACAGAAGCCAGTGGTGGCATTAACCTCGACAATCTCCTGGACTATGCCTCCACGGGTGTCGATTTTGTAAGCGTGGGCGCATTGATCCACCAGGCCAAAAGTGTAGACCTCAGTTTGAAAGCGATGAGGCCTTCTTAGGCCAGTTTAACTGCAACAAGATAATATTCACGCCATGAGCAAGAAGAATAAGCCGGATTCAAAGGGATTTGTATATAGCACTGATCCTGGCTTCAGGTTCGACAAAGAAGAACAAAAGGATCAGGAAACCTTAGCTCCTGGCAAACAAAAACTCCGCGTTACATTGGACACTAAACAGAGAGCCGGGAAGGCCGTCACTCTGGTAACTGGATTTATCGGCAAGGAGGATGATCTGGAAGAATTGGGTAAGAAGGTTAAACAATACTGCGGTACCGGCGGATCTGTAAAAGACGGCCAAATTATTATACAAGGCGACCAGCGAAAGAAAGTGGAAGAATACATTAGAAAGTGGTTGGTGAGTTAGTGTGTTAACCGGATAGATGGTTAGTGCATTAGTTGATGAGTGTAGTAGTAAGTGAGGAAGTGAGTGGACTAGCTCGCTGACAAATGCATTAAATCACTAATACTCTAAACATCTATCCGGCTAACATACTAACCGGTTAACTCACTCAAAGCGCATTTCCTGAACAAGCTTTCTATCGCCCTTGTTCTTGAAAAGAATGGTGGTGCGGAATTCGCCGGATTGGGTATTTAAAGTACCTACGCAATATTCCCCATTATTGCTATTGACCCTGTGGATGATGGTAAAACTTCGAACATTATTGGTGGTGAAAAAATCACGCAATATGAGCTCGGCCTGGGTACGACTGTAAGAATTAGTCTTTTCGTGTAGGGTGATCTCAACCAGATTATCAAAATGCCTGGATATTTTTAATGCATCACCTTTATTGATCGCGCCAATGATCTCCTCTACGGTCACATCAAATGAACTTAAGGTGAAAAACGAAGCAACTAAAAATATCAAAGGCAAAAATGGCCGCATAACTGTTTATTAACCAGTACCCTTGCGAAAAATGTGCCAAGTTTTGACGAACTTCATCCTATGAATCCGAAGAAAGTACTCCTGATCATCATGGACGGATGGGGTGAAGGGAAGATCGCTGCGAGCGACGCCATCCAACACGCCCAGGTGCCATTTGTGAAATCACTTTACTCAAAATATCCCCATACCACACTCATAACTTATGGAGAATCAGTGGGTTTGCCGGAAGGGCAGATGGGCAACAGCGAAGTAGGCCATCTTAATATCGGAGCCGGAAGAGTGGTTTACCAGGAACTTCAGCGTATTAATGTAGCTGTTAAAACCGGTGAATTGGCCTCCAATCGCGTATTTCTGGATACCCTGGCATATGCTAAAAACAATAGTAAAAATCTCCATCTCGTAGGCCTCGTGAGCGACGGGGGTGTTCATTCACATCTTGAACACCTTAAGGCGATCACCAGCATTTGCAGCCAGCAAGGGATCAGCAATGTCAAGATCCATGCTTTTACTGACGGCCGCGACACTGATCCTAAAAGCGGATACGGCTATCTGCAAAATCTGCAGGAACATCTTGACCGAACCACGGGCGAAATCGCTACTGTCATTGGCCGCTACTATGCCATGGACCGCGATAAGCGATGGGAACGGGTGAAACTTGCCTATGATGCGCTGGTAAAAGGCAAAGGCGAATTTTCCAGCGATATCCTGCAATCGGTGAAAGCATCGTACAACAACAACGTGACAGATGAATTTATAAAACCCATCATCAAAATGAATTCCGGTGGTTCTCCTACCGGGTCTATAAAAGACGGCGACGCCGTGATCTGTTTCAACTTCCGAACGGACCGGTGCCGGGAGATCAGCATGGTCCTGACACAACTCAATATGCCCGATCTGGAAATGCATAAGCTTGACCTATGCTTTACCACCATGACGGAATACGATAAAACGTTTCAAAATGTCAATGTCATCTTTGAAACAGACAACCTCACCAACACCTTGGGTGAAACACTCGAAAAAGCAGATATGAAGCAGATTCGTATCGCCGAAACGGAAAAATATCCGCACGTAACGTTCTTCTTTAACGGTGGCAGGGAAGTCCCTTTCGAGGGTGAGAGCAGAATTCTAATTCCTTCTCCGAAAGTTGCGACCTACGACCTTCAACCGGAAATGAGCGCCAATGAACTGACTGCAGCGTTGTTGCCCGAGATTGCAAAACAGGAAGCAGGTTTTATCTGTATCAATTTTGCCAATGCAGATATGGTGGGCCATACTGGCGTATTCTCTGCAGTAGTAAAAGCCGTTGAAACAGTGGACAAATGCGTAGAACAATTAGTAACTGCTGCACTCGCCAATAACTACACCATATTCCTTACTGCTGATCATGGTAATGCTGATTATATGATCAACCCTGACGGAAGTCCCAACACCGCACACAGCATGAACCCCGTTCCTTTCTTTATTATTGACAAGGAATGGAACAGTCCAATTACCTCCGGAAAATTGGGCGATATTGCACCTACTATTTTACACATGATGGGTATCCCGATCCCAAAAGAAATGAGTGGCAAAATTTTAATATGATGGTCATCGTAAAATGAATAAGTCCTTCTTCCATATCATTCTGGTCCTGGCTATGGCAATAAGCTCAACACCGTTTGTACTGCCTGCTTTACTGATGATCCAACGTGCTTTTGCAGTTTATGAAATGAAAGAAAAGCTGGAGCACGAAGAATTGCAGCAGGTTACTGTTGAAGTCGGTGCTATTCATTGGCTGAAACCGGGCAAGGAATGCATGATCAATAGCCGCATGTTTGACGTGAAACAAATAAAACCTGCGGGAGACTCGGTACGCCTGAAAGGCTTGTACGACGACAAAGAAAAAGCGATCACTGCACAAATAGAATCTCTCAGCATCCCGATAACACACGATCAGGAAAGAGCATCAATTATTTATCAGATCACTCATCTTGTACTTGATTTAAACGAATCTTCACCTCCCGACTACGCCGTTGCAAAAACAACGATGAAATTCCCTCCTGTCTTACAGTGTTCCCGTAAAGGCTGGATCTCTGCACCCCACAGGCCGCCGAATAGGATTTGATTTTCCGCCTTTTACCTGGCGATGCTCATTGCATTCACTTCTGCGTATGCTCATTGCATTCACTTCTGCGATGCTCATTGCATTCACTTCTGCGTCTGCTCTCTGCATTTGCTCCAGTACCTGCAACCTGCATTTGCCTATTGCATCTGATTCTGCATCTGCTTATCGCAGTGCCCATTATCCATTTTTCATTATAAACAAATCATTGTGAGGACCCTTGTTTTCATTTTCATCATATTTCTGTCCGTTCCGGCAATGGCCCAGAAGGAAGACACAACGGACCGATATATTGACTTGAACGAAGTAGTATTGTCGGCCAATAAATTCAGCGAAAAAAAGAAAAACGTTGTTCAAAAGATCGATGTCATCACCGCCCGTCAAATCGCGAGAACGAATGCCCAAAACACAGGGGATCTGCTCATGGCATCCGGAAATATTTTTGTGCAAAAAAGCCAGCAGGGCGGAAGCAGCCCTGTCATTCGCGGTTTTGAAGCCAGCAGGGTATTGCTTGTTGTAGACGGCATCCGGATGAATAATGCCATTTACAGGTCCGGCCATCTCCAAAACCTGATCACTGTAGACCAAAACATGCTGGCCAGGGTGGAAATCATGCACGGCCCATCGTCCACCATGTATGGTAGCGATGCCCTTGGCGGCACCGTCCATTTGGTGACGAAGCAAGCCATGTTGGGGTCCGATTCGGCCATGAATCTCAGAACGAACGCCCTTGTGAGGTATAGCACGGTCAATGACGAAAAAACCGGTCACGCAGATGTTAATATTGGTTTTAAAAAGCTCGCTTTCCTCAGCTCTTTTACCTACAGCAGTTTTGGTGACATGAAGATGGGCGGAAATGACCCGTCAAAGTATAAAGGGTTCGGTAGACGGAACGAATATATTATTCCCTACGAAAATGCCGGAGTGGATACCATTGTTAAAAATACGGATAACCACATCCAGCGATACTCTGGCTACAATCAGTGGGATATTCTTCAAAAACTACTGTACCAGCAAACAGATAAGATTTCTCATTCCCTAAATCTGCAGCTATCAAATTCTTCCAATGTGCCGCGGTACGACAGACTAACGGATATCCGTAATGGAAATCTGAGATTCGCCGAATGGTATTATGGACCACAAAAACGAACATTGGCAGCATACAGTTTCAACGCCAACAGGCTAACCGGTTTTTTCAATGAATTGAGAGCCACGCTAAGCTATCAGGACATTGAGGAAAGCCGCCAACAGCGTGATTATAAGCGGTACGACAGGTTTGACAGCCGAAGGGAGCACATCAAAGTATGGGGAGCTGTGGTCGATCTCAGAAAAAGTATGGGCGATCACGAATTAAGCATCGGCGCAGATGGCCAATGGAACGATCTCCAGTCTGTAGCAGATCGAAAAAATCTGATCACAGGAGCAGTATCTAAACTGGACACCCGTTATCCCGATGGCCAGAACAGAATGAATAACTATGGAATTTATGCCCAGCACATCTATAAATTCCGGAACGGGAAATGGGTTCTGAACGATGGACTCCGGTTTCAATATGTTACCCTTTCATCAAATGTCATCGACAACAGCTTTTTTAATCTCCCAGTCACTTCCGTAAGGCAAAACAATGTTGCCGTTACCGGCAATTTGGGATTGGTTTTTAATCCGAATGAGGGATCGAGATTTTCTGCAGGCCTGTCCTCCGGATTCAGGGCGCCTAATATAGATGACCTCAGCAAAGTATTTGAATCAAGTACCGCCGCAAGGCAGGTGGTTGTCCCTAATTCAGACCTAAAACCGGAATACACTTATAACCTGGATCTCGCCTATCGAAAAACAATCAATGAGCGGTTCCGGTTTGATGTAACGGGGTTCTATACCCTCTTTAGAAATGCTATCGTTAAAGCGCCATATAAACTGAATGGTCAGGATTCGATCATTTACAACGGGGTAAAATCACAAGTATTGGCCAGTCAGAATAAATCGAAAGCCTATCTATACGGGGCCAGTGCGTCTGTTTCCGCTGACCTGAATGAACATCTTTCATTTTCATCAACCATAACTTTCACGTACGGCCAGTTTAAAGTAGATGAAGCCAATAAATCGACAGTCTACCAAAAACAACCGGATGGGAGCTATACGCTGGTTATGGCTAATGTAAAAGAAAAGCCCTTGGATCATATTCCTCCTGTCTTTGGAAAAACGGCTGTGATATACCGTTACAAAAAAGGATACACAGAATTTTTTGCCCTTTATAATGGAAATAAAAAACTGGATCAGTTCAATCCGGATGGGGAAGACAACGCACAATATGCGACGCCCACAGGTATGCCAGGCTGGTACACCCTGAACATCAGGACCGGGTGGCAGGCCACCAGAATGATGATGGTGCAGGCTGCGGTTGAAAACCTGCTCGACAGGAATTACAGGCATTTTGCCTCAGGCTTCTCAGCCGCAGGCAGAAATATAATTATTAGTTTACGCTTAACGCTATGATTATTAATACTCTAGGAGGTTCTGGGGCTTTATGTGAGCCTCGGGACCGACCATTGACGTATGCTTGTTTTGCATCCAGTTGTGGGTATAGACTGTGAAATATTTTTTCGAAGGCAGCAATTTCGTGTAATAATTTGTCTTAAATTGAATGAAATCACAGGATTTCATGACTGAGGAAGTAATCATCCAAGGCTGTTTACGAAACGAAGCTGCATCTCAGCAGGAGCTATACTACAAGTATAGTCCGAAGATGCTGTCTGTTTGTTATCGTTACGCTAAAAGTCGTGAAGACGCCGAGGACATGTTACAGGAGGGTTTTATCAAGATTTTTACGCAGATCCACCAGTTCCAGCATCGTGGAGCTTTGGAAGGATGGATCCGGAGAATCATCGTCCACACCTGTATCAACAACCTCAAGAAGAACAAGAAGTTTTCAGATAGTGTGGATATTATACATGCGGCCAGTGTTCCAGTTCGGGAAGAAAATATTCCATCTATCCTGCAAGCAAAGCAGGTTGTGGAATATATCAGGCTTCTTCCCTTGGGGTACCGCACGGTGCTTAACTTATACGCCATAGAAGGCTATTCGCATAAGGAGATCGGTAACATTCTCGACATAGAAGAGAGTACAAGCCGGTCTCAGTACACCCGGGCAAAGGCAATGCTGGAAGATATCCTCATTAAAAAGAACATCCTTACGAAACATACCGAAAGAACCAATTGGCTCGCGGCAGTTCGGTAAGGTCCTTCGTTAGCCCTAAGAGTTTAACGGTTAATGAGTCCTGGAAACCAAAACTATTATCAACCCTAAACGTAAGATAAACAGTTTTTAAACTGCGTATGGAGAGTCGTGATTACACAGGAGGATTTGAGAATTTCTTACAAGAGAAAACGGATCAGTATAAGCTGTATCCCTCAGATCGTGTGTGGAATGCCATCAACGCAAAACTTCATCCCCGTAAAAAATGGTCATATCTTTTTGTAGCGGCTATATTTCTTGGGTTAGGGATAGGCGGCAAAGTACATGATAGCAGTTTCCTAAAGGGTTTTGAGCAGGCAACCGATGTAGAAGCCATTTCAAACACTGAACTGGCCAAGCTTAGCCCGGTTATTCCTATAAATCGCGCAACTTCTTCTAAGAAAGCAAGTCGTACTGCAAGTCAGAACCTGTCTAAAGGAACGGAGCCTTTCGGAACATTGTCATTATCGCAGCCTTCCGGATCATCGTCATTATCACAGCCTTCCGGTCAGCCGTTGCTGATGGAAACAATGGCCGGCGAAGTATCTCCGTTGACCCAGGCAGAATCAATACAAACAAGTACAGAACATAACTCGGGCGTTCATCGCACGGAGGATTTAGTATCTGTAATCATCAACAGTGATGGTCGTCAGGTAACCGAAGAAATGGCGGTGGAGCAGAATCCGGCATCAGTTATTCAGAAACAAGGTGCCCATGCAGTAGACGAACACAACACGCCCGATGAACATTCTTTCGTCGAATTACAAATGGGCGATCAGAGAATAAATGCGTTTGCAACTATTCCCCAAAATTCTTCAACTTACACAGCGAAGGCCATTACAGCAACTCATTTAAATGCACCTGAGAAAGCAAGTGCAATTAAAGTATTGAAGAAACGTAATGTAAACCTTGGATGGCAACTGTACCTGTCGCCTACCGTGAGTTATCGCAAACTGTCAGGTGAAGGCATGAAGTTGTATGCAACCACTTTTAACGTTGCCTCTGTTTCTCCGGATGTAAATAGTTCGGTGATCCATAAGCCTTCAATCGGCTTTGAGATAGGAACGGCACTGACCATTAACACCAGCAGAAATTTCCGTTTCAAAACAGGCGTTCAGTTGAATGTTAATCAATACGATGTTCAGGCCTATAGTTTCACGCCAGAAGTAGCACCGCTCACCCGTGGTGGTATCGGACATACTGAGATCAATGTGATCAGCCGGTTCAGGAATTATGACGGGTTTTCCAAAACCTGGTTAACCAACAAGCACATTATGATGTCGCTTCCCGTCGGTGCTGAACTGACAGTTTTCGGTAACAACAAGATCAAATTCAATATAGCCGGTACCCTTCAGCCTACTTTCGTGTTGAATAACCAGGCCTATATGATCTCTACCAACATGAAGAACTATGCACAGGAGCCTTCCCTGTATAAGAAGTTCAACATGGCCGCCGGAGCTGAAGCTTACATAAGTATCAAAGCGGGTTCATATAGGTGGATGCTTGGCCCCCAATTCCGCTACCAGGTGTTTTCCAGTTACAAGAAAGAATACCCCATCACCGAGCATTTGATGGACTATGGATTTAAGATTGGTATCAGTCGTTAAGATTCCTCATCTCCTTCAGTATTAGATTGGCCCTAAACATCGACATCTGACATTAAGAGTAGCCATCATCTCCAATCGTATCAAATGACCTTATATTCGGTATTAAATACCTTTTGCTGATAACCCTCCAATTGGCCGCCCATATTTTCAGCTTATTAGTTAATTTCGAATCCAATTATTCATAACCATTTATCAATACCTATGAGGCTGGCTATCTATTTATTCTTGTTTTTCGTACTGAGTTCCTCCTGTAACGACGAATCAAAAAATGAAGATGTAAACAAAACCTTCTTTCCAATAGAAGGAAACATAAAAGCAGAACTAAAAGCGCTGGATTCAATGCCAGTCGCCATCCTTAAATACACCACGGAAGGCCAGCTGTCCGATACAGCTCTGATTGACAAGGCGACCTTCAGGAAAGTAGCTGAAATGCTCTATACTCCTGACATCAGTTCGCCTGGTCTGAAGAAATTCTATAAGGAATCGGTGTTCATGGACAATACCATTAACACTGTCACCATGAGTTATACCACAACAGAACAAGAGCCGGTAGTGAGAAAAATCGAAGTCACCATTCAACCAGAATCTGAAAACGTAAGGTCAATTTATGTGGAGAAACAGGAAGGACCCGTAGTAGCAAAGATGATCTGGACGCCGGGCAAAAACCTGCAGGTGATCACCATCACCAACAAAGCCGGGGAAGCAGAAAGGATTAAAACGGAAAAATATACCTGGGAGTAGGAAACAAGGTGGGCCATATGACAGCAAATGAATTCAGTAAAATATCAGCGTCGATACCGTCGTCTCCGGGAATCTATAAGTACTACGATGATCAAAACGTATTGCTTTATGTAGGTAAGGCGAAGAACCTGAAAAAAAGGGTCAGCTCCTATTTTATAAAAACATTTACCAGTTACAAAACTCATGAACTGGTTCAGCGAATACATCATATAGAATTTACCATGGTGAATTCTGAGCAGGATGCTTTCCTGTTGGAAAATTCCCTGATCAAGAAATTCCAGCCGAGGTATAATATCAATCTGAAAGATGATAAAACCTATCCGTATATCGTCATCAAGCATGAGCCTTTCCCCCGAATATTTTTAACCAGGAAGCACATCCCTGACGGATCAGAATATCTTGGGCCTTTTACCTCCGTGAATAAAGTCAGGGAACTTTTAGAATTCATTAAGCAGAATATTCCGCTGAGAACCTGCAAACTAAACCTCACCGAACAGAATATTGCCAAAGGCAAATTTAAAGTATGCCTGGAGTATCATCTTGGCAATTGCAAAGGACCATGTGAAGGCCTGCAGAGTAGAAGCGACTATGATGAAGGGCTCGCGCAGATCCGGAATTTTTTAAAAGGAAATCTGGCACCCGTGATCCAGCAGTTCAAGGAGCAGATGAAACAGTTTGCCTCAAACATGGAATTTGAAAAGGCCGAGTTGATGCGAAAAAAAATTGAGCATCTGCAAAACTACAAGGCCAGGTCTACCGTAGTGAATCCCAAGCTCGGCGATATTGATGTTTGTAGTATCTCAGAAAAGGACGATGAAAAAGCCTATGTGAATTTCCTGATGGTTAGAAATGGGTCAATCGTTGACAGTAAAACCGTATTGCTCGAAAAGAAACTCGAAGAAACTAGGGAAGATATGCTGGCATTTGCGCTCATCCATTTCCGGGAACTTTTTACAAGCAAAGCTTCGGAGATCATTCTTCCATTCCCTATTTCGTACCTGGAGCCTGAAGTTCAAATCACGATTCCAAAGGCCGGTGATCGCAAAAAACTGCTCGAACTCTCGGAGAAGAACGTCAATTACTTCATAGAAGAACAAAAAAGGCAAACTGCCCTTCGACTCAGCAATGGTGAGCAAGACATGACAGACGTACTGCTTCAACTGCAGGATGATCTCAATCTTCAGGAACTACCTGTCCATATTGAATGCTTCGATAACTCCAACTTCCATGGAAGCTATCCTGTATCAGCCATGGTTTGCTTTATTGACGGCAAACCCAGTAAACAGAACTACAGGCATTATAATGTGAAAACAGTGGAAGGGATCAACGATTTCGCGACCATGAAAGAGGTGGTTGGCCGGCGCTATAAAAGACTAGTCGCTGAGAACCAGCCCTTGCCCCAACTGGTGATCATTGACGGCGGCAAAGGACAATTAAATGCGGCACTGGATGCGGTTGAGGAACTGGGAATCGGGGGAAGGATGACATTGGTTGGACTTGCAAAAAATGTGGAAGAGATTTTTTTTGCCGGCGACCAGGAATCTCTTCAACTCCCCTACGGTAGTGCAAGCCTGAGACTAATTCGATTTATCAGGGATGAAGTTCACAGATACGGAATTAGTTTTCACAGGCAGAAAAGAGCGAAAGGAACTTTTAAAAATGAACTTGAAAGCATTGCAGGAATAGGCAGCAACACGGCAGATACCTTATTAAAAACATTTCGTTCGGTGAAAAACATCATGAACGCTACCGAGCATGAATTGACAGAAGCAGTGGGACCGGCCAAAGCGAAATTGATCCGGCAACATTTTTCAAAAGAAAATATAGACGAAGTAAGGGAAGATTGATTAGGCAATCTGTTTAAAACATGTTTCCGAATCATCCGAAATCGCTGCATTTTCGACGAACAGTACTTATCCACGGATAGATGGTAACAAATTTCCATCCATAGCTTAAGGTTATGACGCGTCATAACCTTATCTTTACCTCGGTTTTTCATAGGATATTGGATTTTAAAAACGGGGCCGGATTTCCATCCAAGCCCCTTTTTTTTTGAATGTGAGGAATGTAATGAATGTACTTAATGTGAGGAATGAAATGTGGAGAATGAATGCATAGCGAAGTACTGGTGAGAAAACCTTCGTCACTCCGAAAAACACCAGTTGCCCTGATTTTTCCTGCGCCTAGTTTTGAGTATGGAAAACAATATCATCTTCCAGAAGAGCTTAAGCTTCTCCAGGCTACTCGTTCAGTCTCTTAAAGAAATACATGCTCCCGCCTTTCAAAATTTATTTAGTCAATTATTGAGGTCCGGCACTGCCATTGGCGCTTCAGTCGCCGAAGCCGACAGCGCAGAAAGCATGCTTGACTTCATCCACAAGATGAAGATTGCAGACAAAGAGGCGAATGAGACGATGTACTGGCTAAATCTCTTGGAGAAAGATTTCCCGGATTTATCATTGAAGCTATCAGATCCCTTGATTGAAATCAAGAGAATAATGAGAAGTATCCTGATCACGTCTACGAAAAGAAGAAAGGCCAAAAATCAGTGAGCGTGTTACATTTTGACCACTGAAAGGAAAAGAAGAAATGCCTGGGGTTCGTGTACATTCCCCAGATCCATTGATCACATTCATTCATCACATTTAGTACATTTTCTACATTCATCACATTGTCATACTAAATCATAAAGCAAAAAAAACCCGCCTTCGGCGGGTTGATATTTTTGCTTTATGATTTAGTATGACCAAAGGTCCTGTTCGAAATTGAATATCTTTTCTTTCACGTTCTCACCTTCCAACAGCCTCAAAATATCATCTTTCACATAGCTTTTGATATACATGTCATATGGATTCTCAATGGTCGACTTGACAACAAAACTTGAAAAGAAACGGCTTTCGAATAACTCTTCCCAGCTCATTCTGGCTCCAAAGTTTTTCCCGTTATATACTTCAAACTGAGCCAGGGTTGGCCTCAGATCAGGATAATACACCCAGAAAAGAGGAGCTTCACCAAGAACAGCACCAGTGTTCATGTCTATGTACGTTTTCACAGGAGCAATACCGAGGATTCGTGCATAGAGCCTTGAAGATTCTTTGTCAAACACCCATTCTTCCTTGATCCTGAATTTCACAATATCATCGGGGTTAAATTCCTGACACACTGAGGTGTCCTTGAAGATGCCTTTTGTACCGTTTGGATCCTTTACGTAGTCAGGGATCTGGGTGGTGTCGCATTTTCCGGCGATCATTTCACCGATCTTGTCCAGTGTCATGGGGGTAGTGAAGCGATCGTCCACAGTAGGATCGAAGGCGGTCACCTCTCCTGAACGGAGTGCGTTCAGCAGGATGATAATGAAACGTTGGTTTCCATTATCTTCATCAGCCTTATAACGGAAAGGAAGGTTCATTTTTTCGCGGATGTCGATCTCTCTCCAAACCCGCTCACGATACCAGGCATCATCTTCACGAATGTTCTCGTGCGGAAGAGGCATCCTGTCTTTTACCAGGTTACGCTCAACTGCAGCATCATTGCGCAGCGATTTACGGGGTGTATCAATAGCGAGTGGATCTTTCTTAGCCACCGGGATGACTGTGTCCGCAGCCGCCGCATTCAAATTGGCAGAAGCCGTATTTGCTTTGGTGGTCTTTGTACTTGTTTTCTTCGCGGTAGACGAACGGGTTGTTTTCTTACGGGTCTGGGCATCTGCCACATGACTCGCCAATCCGAAGGCTGCCACCAGTAAAACATATTTTGCCAATTGGAATTTCATGGTATCTACAGTTTACGATACAAGTTAAACGATTCTAAATCAGTACTTATTGTTCCGTTTGTTAATCTTACTTCAAACTGTAAGTCAAACTACTACTCAGCGTACGCACCCGGCCACTTGGGTCTTTCACCTTGATATCACTGATGACTACCAATGAACCCGGCTTCAGTTTGTTGATCAGGGTAGCAGCACCGCCAGTCCACCTGTTTCCATTGTTCTGTGTTGGAACATAGTCAGGTATATCCGGGCTAACCGCACCTACGGTGTAGCTAACTACTTCGTAAGGAGCATCAAATTCTGAATCTTCCAGTTTAGCGATCACGCCACCCATAGCCTTGAAATTGGCCGTTGGAACGGGACCTGCTTTCAGGTTACCTACATAAGCGGCAGGAAGTGGAAGCATTTTCACACGGAAACTAACTTTACCAGCAGGCTTTCCTTCTACCAGAACGGTAATTGTATGCTCACCTGGCTCTTTTGGCTTAGCGATGTATTTGTTACCACTTACTTTGCTGATGCTGCCACCAGTGAAAGAAGCATTTACTTTTTCAGCACCGGCACCTGCCGTAATGGTTAGCGGATTGTCTACTCCGATATAAAGTACATTCATCTTGTCGGCCATGACAGCCACACCTGATGGAGCACCTACAGTGTATTCAATTGCTTTAGATGTCTCTTTCAGTTGGCCCGTATTAGGATCAACATACTTAACGGTTACGTTCATTTTACGTGTTCCTGTTCCACCTACAGAAAATTTGGTTTCAGCAACACCCCTTTCGTTTACGGTGATGTTTCTTCCATCAATAGTTACTGTTGGCTTAACCGAAGCATTGAAGGCACCAAGACCAGCCTGGACTTCCATTTCTTCGCCGGGCATGAAATACGTAGAGTTTGTACCGATCAGCGGTTCGAACTTATCGAGGATCAGTTTAACTGAACCAACCTGGTTGGCGCAATAAGTAGCAACCTGGCTCTCTGTGTTCTTAACGTCATTCTGATATTTACTCAGCATGGTCAGTGCCGCGACCGTAGGAGTCATGTGGAAGTTGCTGTAAGTCCAGTCTGCCACTTTATCACCGGTCTTCTTATTACTTGATTTGGGAATCTCGAGGTTCAACGGAAGTTTATCACCCAATGCTTTCGCAATCTCCGGATCAATAGCAAGAATGTTCTTCTTGAAATTTTCCAGTGCGGTATACAGGTTTTTACCTTCTCCTTTCGTATCGAATAAACGGGTAGCCGCATCGATGTTATCTTCTTTGAAAGAAGAATCACCTTCTGCAGGATTATAGCCCGCTTCTTTCATCAGGTCCATCTTATACTTATCGATAAGATCAGAAACCTGCTTGGAATAATCGCGGGCCTTGTCTGCTTTGGGTTTCCAAATACCAGCTTTCTCGGCGGTCTTTGGATCCTTCAGCATTTCATTGAAATTCTCGTAAATACCCGCCGTAGACGAGGAGAGAATACTATTAGACTGCTTCAGACTGTTATCAACAGTTTTAAAGGCATTTATGATTTCAGCAGATACATTCAACGCCAGGAGCGCGGTCAACACGAGATACATCATGTTGATCATCTTCTGCCGCGGTTCTTTAGGTAGTGACATTTCTTAGTTGGATTTAAAATTAAGATTAGGGTTTTTCAACTTTACACTACTCCAATTAAGAGCGACCTTGCATGGCGGCAAGCATGTTTCCGTAAACCGAGTTAAGGCTACCGAGATTCTTTGCCAGTAATCCAATTTGCTCCTGTGTTTTCTTAGCATCATCTACACTGCCTTCCATAGCCTGTGAAGCCTGTACAAGATTTCCGTAGAATTTGTTCATGGCCTTCAGGTGATTATTCGTATCCTGAAGTTCCAGCTCGTAAACGGTATTTAACGAACCCAGGTTCTTTGTCAGGGTTTGAACCTGCTCATGGAACTGGCGTGTGCTTTCAGCAGCGCTGTTGAAATGACCTATTGTAGTAGTTGCATTCTGATAAGCATCTTTCATGGTGCCTAAAGCAGAAGCAGCTTCTTTTGTTTTTTGAGTATAGTCGGCAGTAGCTGCATGAGTTTCAGCGATGTCACCCATTTTTTCTACTGTTGTTCCAAATTTTGAGAAATTTTCGCTCAGACGCTTCATGTTAGCAGGATTGATGTCTGCTTCAGCAAGCATCTTGTCCATAGAAGCAAGAGCGGGATTACCACCAGCGCCCATCTTTGGTAAAGCTTCTGCAATCTTAGCCATTTCGTTGCCGGGAGGTGGAAGAATTGCATATACCAGGAAGATCGCAGCTTCTGTTAAAAGACCTACTGTAAGCATGAAGTCAGCGAACGGCTTGTGCAGAATTTTTGCCCAAGCTCCGAAGATTACTACCGCAGCGCCTACGCACACGATGATGTTAACGATTTTGTCTGTTTGTTTGTTTGTACCTGCCATAACGATGAATTTAAATGGTTTTTATTTGGGATTTGTTGGAGATTAACATGCCAGGCAAAGTGTAATAACTCTACCAGACATGCTTATTAGTTTTTAATTATTGATGAGTTTGAGGTTCCGGGGTTTGTTAATCACTATCCTTTACTCTTTTTACCTTGAGTTGGCGGAAGATCGATCACACAACGGAATCCTATATACGATTTTGCAGTATCCTGGTATTCGTAGTTGCGGGCACCGGTTTGAAGGAAATAACCAACGTCTTTCCAGCTACCACCGCGGATCACTTTACGCTTCATCCTTGGAGGATCGCTGTCCTTTGCATTCCAGCGAATATCTGGGTTCATGTCGTGCTGGAAGTTGTATGCACCTTCATAATACAATGAAGAGGTCCATTCAGCAACGTTGCCAGACATGTTATAAAGACCGAAATCATTAGGCCAGTATGCATCCGCCCTCACTGTGTAGAAACCACCATCTTCCGGATAGTTACCACGACCGGGCTTAAAGTTGGCCAGCAAACAACCCTTCTTATTCCTGAGATAGTAACCGCCCCATGGATAAGGAGCCTGTGAACGGCCGCCACGTGCAGCATATTCCCATTCTGCTTCTGTTGGAAGACGGAAATCTGATTCAGCAAAACGCTTCTTAGATTCCAGGAAACCGTTGAGGTAATTTGTTCTCCACTCGCAAAAGGCAGTGGCTTGTTTCCAGCTTACACCAACAACAGGATAATTGTCGAATGATGGGTGGCTGAAATATCTTTTTGACATCGGCTCATTGTATGAGTAAGAAAAATCGCGGATCCAAACCAATGTATCGGGGTAGATCTTGATGTCTTTCTTTACAATGAACTGGGAACGTGGCTTACTTGCATTTTCCCTTTTAGATGCCTCTTTGTAATCAAAAGTTTCAGAACGATAAACCAGTTTCTCAGCGTCCAGTTCTTTTTTACCAAGAATCCTGTTATCAGGAGTTACGATCATGGCGTTTAACTGTTCGAGAATTTTTGGATCGTTCCATTTGATGGTGGCTGCTTTTTTCTGGTCGATGATTTCGACACCGTCGCCACCTGGTTTTTTATAGTTCAGGATATTAGCCGCGATCGAATCCCTGACAGCAAATACAAACTGACGGTATTCTTTGTTGGTGATCTCGGTTGCATCCATCCAAAAACCATTGATGGAGATCTGACGATTACGCGCGGTGAATGAATAGCTAATGTCTTCATCACTTGGTCCCATATGGAACGTTCCCTGAGGTACATAGATCATACCCGGAGGTTTCGGAAGACTGTATTTAGTACCCAGTGAAACACCGTGCAGCTGACCGTCAGCAGGAAGTGCGCTCTTGGATTTGGATTTTCCCAGTTTGCCACAGCTTGCTGCCAAGATTGACACCAGCATCAGCATTCCCAGGTTGAGCAGAAGGTTTCTCATTTTCATAAAAAATATTGAGGGTATTTGGACAAATATAGATTAATATTTAATTGGCCTTTTGATGTCATTTGATTCTTAATACAATATTTAACAAAGCATAATCTAATCTGCCGCTGTGAAATAACGAGCCCCGTTGTGTGATTATTGTGCCGGTTCATAATTTGTGTTGAACTCCTTTTCAATGAGTTGAATAAATTCCGCCTGATCTTTAACGGGATTTTGGCAGGAATAGTTTTTACACAGGTAAAAACTTATTAAATCTTCTGGTTTCTTTCCTTTCAACAAAGGAAATTCATCATTCTCCTCCTCAGATATCATAAATACTTTATATGGAATAAACGGCTTCAACAATTCCTCACCCGACTCCTTAGCACCCTTACCGACGACAACCAGTTCAAGGGTACCAGAAACCAGCTCCTGGATAAGATTTGTCCAAACACCAAATGAGGTTGGATAACGAATGGCCATCTGGTTTACCGAATCTGCCATAGCCACCGCCCTTTGCGTCCAATCCGGCCTTTCGAACAAGATGGACATATGCAATAAAACGTTGGCCATCACCGCATTTCCAGATGGGGTAGCTCCGTCGTAGATCTCCTTCTTTCTGACCAACACATCTTTCTGGTCATTTCGGGTAAAAAAGAAGAACAGGCCCTCATCATCTGAAAAATGATCAATCGCTTCCTCTATAAATACCTGTGCGGATTTAAGGTAACCCGTTTCGGCAGTCAATTCCTGCAGGGAGATCAGGGCCCGAACCAGGTAGGCCAGATCGTCCAGAAAGCCTTCAACCCTCGAAACCCCATTCTTATAGGTGTGTTTGATCCGGCCGGTGTTCGGATCGGCCATGGACGAAAAGATAAAGTCCATGTTCCGGATGGCCAGCTCCTTATAGTGATGGTCACCAAAAACAGCCGCTGCTTTGGAATAAGCATGATTCATCAGGGCGTTCCAACCCAGCAGGATCTTATCGTCCAATCCGGGTTTCACCCGCCTGGATCTGGCTTGCGCCAGCTTAGCCCGGCAGGAGTCCAGTAGTTGGGCATACTCAGCCGGCGGCCAAACTTTCAGACGAGGAATATTGGTGTGCTCCCAGTTACCGCGTTCGGTAATGTCGTACGTATTAAGGAAAATCTCTATTTCAACCGGCGAAAACGCTTTAGACTGATTAGTTAGCGGGCTAATTAACTCTCCGGCTAACACACTCTCCGGCTCAGTAAGTATTCTAACTACATCTTCTCTAGCCCACACATAAAACTTCCCCTCCACCCCTTCACTATCAGCATCTAATGCGCTGTAAAATCCAAATTCTGGGCTCATCAGCTCCGCTTCGATAAAACTAAGCGTCTGCCTGACGGTTTTTTCATATCTCTCCTCACCTGTTAATTGAAAAGCTTCACAGAGTACCTGGACCAGCAAAGCATTATCATATAACATCTTTTCAAAATGTGGTGCCAGCCATTCAGTATCCGTTGAATACCGGGCAAATCCTCCGCCAATATGGTCATAAATACCGCCATAGATCATTTTATCCAGGCTCACCAAGGCCTGGTCAAGGGCTTCGCGGTTGCCGGTGATAGCATGATATTTAAGCAGAAACTGGATGGTAAAAGTTTGCGGGAACTTAGGCGCTTTCCCAAAGCCGCCCCATACCCGATCCGCTTGCCCCATCACCTGACTGAATGCCTGGTCAAGTTGAGTCTGGAGGAATCTTTCGGAAACAGGAATATGAATAGAAGTGGGATTGGTGCCAAAACTGTTGGCCTTTTCTAGATGGTCGGTCATTTGCTGGGCCTGTTCCTCGATCTGAGACCTGGTCTCCCGGAAGGACTTGGACAGTCCGGATAATACTTCTTTCCAAGAGGCGCGGTTATAGGCACGAACCGGGGGAAAATAAGTGCCTCCGTAAAAGGGTTTGCAATCTGGGGTCAGGAAAACGTTTAGTGGCCATCCGCCCGCGCCGGTCATAGCCTGCACCGCATCCATATATATATGATCAAGGTCTGGCCTTTCCTCCCGATCGATCTTGATATTCACAAAAAGATCATTCATTACGCTTGCCGTTGACTCGTCCTCAAAACTTTCCCTTTCCATAACATGGCACCAATGGCAGGCAGAATAACCGATACTGACCAAAATGGGTTTGTCTTCCGCCCTGGCCTTTTGCAATGCTTCCTCACCCCATGGATACCAGTCCACCGGATTATGGGCATGTTGCAGCAAATATGGACTTGACTCTTTAGACAGGCGGTTCATTGAACATCAACATTTCAATCATTAATAATCGGCACAATGGCTGCTCCAAATTTGAAACCACTGCTATTTTAAATGTTAATACAACATTGTTTGATAGCCCACCTTTGATCCGATTCCTGATTTGTTACGTAGATGTTTTTTCGATAGCCGGGGATTTGACGTTTACTTTTTTGAGGAGTTGAGCAGAAACTTGTCCAGTGCGGCGATCATACTTGGAACCTGGGGTTCAGGGGCCTTTATATGTAGCTGCAAACCCGCTTCCTGTATGGCTTTGGACGTATTAGTGCCGAATGCACCGATGAAGGTGCCATTCTGTTGGAAACCAGGGAAATTATCAAAAAGACTCTTCACACCACTAGGTGTAAAAAAACAGATCACATCAAAAGAATGAGTGCTCAGGGTATTGACCACTTCATTGCTGATCGTTTTGTACATAAATGGAGTCTGAAACTCGCACTTGTTATTTTTGAGCCAATTCACAATTTCATTATCCTGCTGATTTTCGGAGCATGGATAAAGAAATTTCTCGTTCTCTTTATGCTTATTTATTACATCAAATAAGCTCTTGTTGGTACCATCGGCACCATAAAACACCTTGCGCTTCCTATAGAGAATGAACTTTTGCAGATAGAGGGCAACCGCCTCAGTGATACAGAAATACTTTGTGTCCTGAGATACAATGATCTTCAGTTCTTCACAAATACGAAAGAAATGGTCGATGGCATTGCGACTGGTGAATATAACTCCGGTAAATTCTGAAATTTCGATCTTTTGTTTTCTGAAATCTTTGGCTGAGATCGGCTCTAACCGGATAAATGGACAGAACTCAAGTTCAACCGAATATTTCCTCGCTAATTCAAAATATGGTGACTTGTCAGATTCCGGCCGCGGCTGTGTAATAAGTATCTTTTTCACTGGCTTTTTAACCTCCGTCATAATTCGCCTTATTCTTTTTCAGAAATTCGTTTTGCAAAGTTACAAAGTTCTAATATATAAACATCAACAAAACCTTGTAGAGCAACAATACAGGGATCACTTCGAATGCCCCCACGAATACGATAAAATGTAAAAGGTTGATCTTCAAAATATGGTTTACGGATGAATAGGCCCGGGCCAATCTCATCAGGAGCAACACGATGAGACCGATTACCGTCAGGGTTATAACCACTTGTCGGCTACCGTTTTCTGTATACGCCATGAGTACGGTCATCGGCAGCAAAAACAATCCAGCCATCTTATTGACCATAAAAACCACAAACAGGTAATTCTCGGCTGCCATCTTCTTATCAAAAGTCCAGCCCAGCAGGGTAATAAAAACATATTTTCCTAAATAGAGTGCTGCAAGGCCAAGCACCGAGAAAATCAGAACAATAGCCACATGCCTATTTGGCCGAAGGCTGAAATGGGCCATCAGGAAATAAATGAATACCCCCCCGATAATGAAAAAGAAAATGTTGAGCAGCAATGAAGGCAATGGTGACTGCGACAATTGTTCTTTGATCTGCTTTTGCCGCATCGAAGTATTGAAAAATACCTTGAACAGATCAATAAAATATTTGAAAAACGCGAGTCGAAGAAATGAAAGCAGTAGAAGAATGCCGCAAAATAAATAAAACATCCATTCAACTCCCGGTGCTATTCTCCTGATTTCACTAACCCGTATTACTGGTTTTGTGGGCTTGAAGCGGTCATCGTTCCGCAAAAACCCGCCGGCATATTCTCCATACACTGTGGGAAAAGGAGATGTCACGTACAGACTTTCAATTGGTTTTAAGGTCACTGGTCTAAGCGCCATGGCGCTATCTGTGATCGTTACACTGTCCTTTCGGGCGGTGTCAGGCTGAGACAGAGAAATCGCCTTTTTTACGCGAACAGTATCTTTTGGGGGTAATACAGAGTCTTTCAAAACAGGGGTCAGACTATCCTCCTTTTTAACGCTCAAAGTATCCTGTCCGGAGGATCTCAGGAACATCAGGCAAGTCAGAAACAGGATGATCGTTTGACGCATAAGAAGCAGCAAAAATATCTTATTAATGCACTTCATCAAGATTAGAATATGGTGACAAATCCAAAATGGATTTTTGACTGGCGAAAACTGAATGGCCCATCACCCGTTTTTCCAACTGCATAGCTAAGGTTTAGTATTCCGGCCTTTGTTTCAAGCGCCATTCCGAACCCTGTACCCAAATAGAAACGACTGACCGTTTCCGTAAAAGTATTGTTCCTCGCCCAACCGCCATCTGCGAAACCGAATAAATAGGCATTGATGCCGATCAGGTACCTGTATTCCACTGTGCCAACGGCATACTGGCTTGCATAAATACTTTCTTCATTGAAACCCCGCAATAATTTATAGCCTCCTATCTGAAACACCTCGTTCTTGAATGGATTCTCTGTCTGCAGCCAGCCTCCGTTGATACTCGTTTTGATCGTAGACTGCCTTCCTGTTTGAAAATAATGCGCGCCTGATAGTTTCAGTTTAAACTGGTAGCTGCGCAACGACAAGGTATCATACAAGCTTTCAAAATCGTAGGGTTTCCCTGATGCATCAGTGGTCAGCGAAGTAATGGAAGTGTTTTTCCTGATCTTTCTCAATCCCCCGCTAATGACCACAAACAATTCATTACCCTTCCTGGGGTTGAGGCGATAATCGGTATTGTTGAACTGATAATCGACCCCAAGATTGCTGGTACTCACGTCGAGAAACTCCGGTAGCGATTTGGAGGCCTTGAGTTGATTCGTATCCACATCAATAAGATTGGTTCTGAAGCCCTGAAAAAATACCTTTCCCTGTTGTCGCTGACTAACCATATACTGCAGGCCCAATAATAAATTCAGGTTCAGGAAGGAGCTATCCTTTTTGAATAGATCAAAATTGAAATCGAATCCGAATTTCGACTTAAACATATAAGGCTGCTGGAACATCAGGTTGAGGCGCGGCGATTTGACCTGGAGTTGCTGCCAGTTAAGGCCAATGGTTTCTCCTCCGCCCAAGGCGTTCTTGAGATTTAAGTTTGCCTCGCCCGTAATCTGCAATTTCCCGCCCAACTGGGGATTGGAAGGCAATAATCCAACAAGGGCATTTATTTGACTGCTCCTTTTAGAGTCCAAATAAAGGTTGAGGGCAGATCCGGTTCCAACCTGAGTGATATCCCAGGGTTTGGCTTCGGTCAGGTAAGGAAGTTCCATCAGTCTTCGGCTCACAACATCCAGCCGGTCCTTCCGGTAATAGGATCCTTTCGGGATATCCAGGTACTGTTGAAGGAAGAAATTAGAGATCTTGGCATTCCCGGTCACCGTGATGCTGTCTATTTTATAATGCGGGCCTTTTTCCATCACCCATTGCCCGCTCACTTCCTCCCCTTCTATGGAAATGCTATCGATATTGAAACTTGCAAATGGATAACCGTGGTTATCCATGTATACCAGTGCCTTTTCCAGAAACTGCTGGGTTTTGTCCAGGTCAACCGCTTTACCGGAAAAAGTCTTCTCATTATAACCGAGGGACTGAAACACAGTCGATTCGCTGTTCTTCAGGGCAATTGACTTCCATCTGTAACGCTTCCCGACATAGATCCAGACCTCGGCATCCGTTGTCTTATATGAGACGCTGTCTATGGAAAAACTGATAAACCCCTTCGCTTTCTGTTGATTTAACAGTGATTCTATGTATAAAAAACATTCCTGTTGTGAGGGAAATACAGCCTTCAATGCTAAGCTTTCAGGAGTGGCGGTGGTATCTTTGTCCATCACATGATACCTGAGTAAATAACGGTCCTGCCCCGTACTGGCCAAAGCAAGTAACAGGAGCGAGAGGGTCAGGACGAATTTAGCAGGCTGCATCATACAAAACTACAACGATGGTGGTTAATCCATTTGAAACATACGCGGGCGTTTATTTTCATATCCCTTATTGCAGGAAAGCCTGTCATTATTGCAATTTCCATTTTTCAACGTCGCTGCAATCCAAGAACGATATGGTAGCAGCTATATTGAAGGAAATTGATATTCACAGGGGAAAAAACCTTCGGATCATCACTTCCGTATATTTTGGAGGCGGCACCCCGTCCGTGCTGTTACGCAAAGAACTCCGGGCCATTATGAATGAAGTGAAGAAAGTTTTCATGTTCGTTTCGGACGCGGAGTTCACTTATGAGGTCAATCCTGACGACATGAACGAGATGACCGTTCCTTTTTGGAAGGAGCAGGGGATCAACAGATTGAGTATTGGAATACAATCGTTCCGCGATGAGGATCTTATTTGGATGAATAGAAGCCATAATGCTGAGCAGGCCCTGTTCGGCCTTGATCTGGCGAAGAAGGCAGGTTTTACAAATTTCAGCATTGATCTGATTTATGGCATTCCCGGGCTTTCGGACGATGCCTGGATCAAGAACATAGAGCAGGCCCTGAAGTTGGAAGTGCCCCATCTTTCGGCCTATGCCCTCACAGTGGAACCTGAAACGGCCTTGCACAAAATGATCGACCAGGGGAAAAAAGAACCGGTCGATCCTGATCAGGCGGCCCGTCAATTCCTGATCCTCATGGAAATGATGGAAAATGCGGGTTACGAACATTATGAGATCAGCAATTTTGCAAAACCAGGATTCCGGTCACGCCATAATTCAGCCTACTGGCAGGGCATACCCTATTTTGGCTTTGGGCCCGGTGCCCATTCCTTCGACGGCTATACTCGTTATTGGAACATCAGCAATAATGCCCGCTATACAGATTCCATACTTTCCAATAATATTATTCCTTTTGATAAAGAGGATTTGACTGAAACCCAGCAAATCAACGAGTACATTATGACCTCCCTGCGGACAATAGAGGGAATAGACTTAAATTATTTATTAGAAAGATGGGGCGCCGAGCGAGTTGAACTGATCAAAACCGGAAGTTATCATTGGGCTTCCCGGGGTATGGTCAAATATGTCGACCAGCGAATCCAGTTAAGTCGGGAAGGCAAATTATTTGCCGATGGCATTGCATCTGACCTTTTCATTGTCAAAGAAGATGTGCCGAAGCCCGTCCATCATTTATAAACCCATTATTCATTATTAAAAACTTGAATATTACCGTTTTAGAAGGAATCTACTTTTTTCTCGGTTTTAAGAGAGCTTTTCTGCCTGCTTGTTGAACTTTCATCTCAAAAATCTGTTATTTTGCTAAAACAAATAAATGCCCGGGACAATTTTGAGAAGGTATCGCGAGATGAGGAACTACTCGCAGGATTATGTAGCCAGAAAAATGGGAATCTCCCAGAATGCCTATAGCAAGATCGAGAACAATATCACCCAACTGACCGTAAATCACATAAAGACCATCTCACAGATCCTCGAAGTATCTGTAATGGACCTGTTGAAAGATGATTTCGAGATCCACGGTCCTTCGCAAATCCATACCGAGAGCATCAGTAAAGAGGCGATCTTACAGATGATGGAAAAAGTTAAGTTGAAACTGGAAGACAAGCATCCACAGAAACACGATTTTTACCCGGTGATCATGACGCTTTTACAATCAATTGACTCAACGGTAACTGCTGTTCATTAGAAAGGTGACATTTGCCGCCGATCAAATAAGATACTTTGTAGTGACATGCGTGTCCAATATCAGATCAGGTTGTTTTCTATTTTCTTCAAGCCATGCTCGGCGGTTACCTGCTCCCATAAGATCTCGTAAATAGCGTCGGCAATGGGCAGATCCGCCTTTATATTTTTGTTGATCTCGTGGATCGACTTACTGGCGTTGTAACCTTCAGCCACCATATTTAATTCGAGCTGGGCGGATTTTACAGAATAGCCCTTACCGATCATATTACCGAAAGTCCGGTTTCGGCTGAAAAGGGAATAGCTGGTCACCAGCAAGTCACCCAGATACACTGAAGCTGCGTAGTTCGGTGATTTTTTATGTGATTCAAGCTGTTTGTGAACACCTACTTCCATATTCGAAATGCCCGCCATCCTTAAGAATCCAGCCATTTCATCGGCACAGTTTGCAATGAACACACTCTGGAAATTATCGCCATATTCCAGGCCATGGGCGATGCCTGCACCCAGTGCATAGATATTTTTCATGATACCGGCATATTGAACACCGTAAATGTCTGTGTTGACGATGGTATTCAAATTTCCGCCGTGGAAACAAGATGCGATCTGCTGGGTATAACGTTCATCGATACCTGAAAATGTAAGGTACGACAGTTTCTCAGCGGCTACTTCCTCAGCATGACAAGGCCCCATGATGGTGAAATAATCTTCTTCGGGAAAAGCATATTGATCTTTCAGGTATTCGTTCAGTAACTGGTTTCTCCCAGGTACCATACCCTTAACGGCAGACACAATCTTACGGCCTTTCAGCAGCTCTGGGCTCACCCGATCAAGCGTGTCGATCATATACCCTGAGGGCGTTACCAGTATCACCACGTCTGACTGTTCAAAGGTAATGGCCGGGTCAGTATTGAGATTAAGCAGTGAAGTATCAAAATGTACTGAATGCAGGTAGTTGGGGTTATGATGACGGGTTTTCAAATGACTCACCACCTGTTCACTCCTGACCGTCCAATTGATCGTGTGTTTATTATCCGTCAGCAGTTTTACCAGGGCCGTACCCCAACTTCCGCTTCCAATGACGCCTAACTGCATAGTTG
>JANMHK010000416.1:0-4640 GCA_031375135.1 Sphingobacteriales bacterium
TTGAAGAAGCACCGTAGCAATTAATGGATTCAATGATGGGCAGTCCGTTTTTAGGAAACCGCACCAGTTGGATAAATGATTCTCCCGCCATGGCTCTAAACCTTCCATCTGGTTGTTCCTTGCTGTGCATCGCCATGAGTACGTCGGGCAGGCCCCAAACCGGAAAGTCTTTGTTGCCCCTTGAATGGCGTTGAAGTTCTCCAAGGGTTATTCCCGTTCTGCTGAAATACTTGAGTTGATGGGCCTTGATACGGTTCAGGATCTCGTAGATCTCTTTCTTATTCATGATTCTTGTGCCGCGGGATTTATTACTTACGTACTGGTAAAACAACAGAAAAGCTGCAGCCCCTTTGCTGTCAACATCCGCCACCCTGTCCCATTTTTGTAACGTTTCCAATACTTCTGCAGTCGCGCTGTCGTTCGCTGGATTTAACAACCAAAGCGTATCGGTATGAATGGGGTATTGGAGCATGTCGGGCAACTTTTTATCGTATTTCATGTTCACAAACGAAGCATAATCTACTTTATCTTTTGAACTGATCATTTCATAAAACCGGTAACTCCTGTTATTATGATAGGTTTCATACCCACTTGTTTTATCGTATTTGGATGGATCGATATTGAATCCCGGAGCAGTAGCAAGAAAAGGGGAATGATTGGTATTATACACATATCCGGAGACAGGGTTCAGCAGCTGTGGCAACTCATTCACCGGGTGAAACCGATCCCATAGTGTGGCTGAACTTTTTCCCGGAACGGTGGAAGACCAGTTGATGCCGGGATCATTATTCCTGATGGGCATTTTCCCTCCACTCAGATAAAATACCGTGTCGTAGCGATCTGCATACACAATGTTCATCATGGGTAATCCCTGCATGGAAAGGGCCTGATAGAATTCCGTAAAATTTTTTGCCTTGTTCATCATCCACCACTGTTCCACGGCCTTCACGTCCTGGTTGGCCGTGAGCCTGATGGCGAATGTGCCGTTCTTTGTTTTTACGGTTGCACCGTATTTGCTCCAATAGGCTGATTTCTTAATGGTGACGGGTATCCCTTTTACTTTAAGTTTTACTTTTCTTGATTCCAGAGGCAGCCATTGGCCATCGAATTCGTAATGGTCATTTTCTTTATTCATCTTCAACTGGAACACGTCAATCTTATCCATCATGTTCACTGTATGCGCCCAACCGAGGTTTTCATTAACTCCCGCAAAAACAGTGGCGCCGCCGGGAAATAAGGCACCTATAATATTTAAGCCCTCGTCACTTTGAAGATGGGCCTCATACCAGGCAACAGGACCTTCAAGTGGCTGATGGGAATTGATGGCCAGGAAGGCTTCGCCGGTAGTTGTTTTAGAAGGGTGGATGGCAAATGCATTAGAACCTCCGCTATTGAAGCCGGGAAGAACAGGCACGTTATTTCCCATTACATTCCCAATAACTTTGTCTGCCCCCGAAATAATGCAGAGCGAGAAACTAACTGCAGACAGATAATCCGTAATGGTAGCAGGAAAGGCTTTTTTTACAAGCACCTCTTCGGGGTGCATGTTTGCATAATCATTGATCCCTTTAATATAACCATCCAATACTTTTCTGAAACCGGGCGAAAGTGTGTTTTGCTTTTCAATGGCATTATCCCTGCAGCGCAGCAGCGCTGCGGCATAATCAGCTTTTGCGCCATCTTTTCCAATGGCCTTTCCCAGCATGCCTTTGCCCGTCAGCAACACGTATTGGATATCTTTAAAATCATCTTCGGCATGTGCCCATGCTAATCCGTAGGCTACATCAGCGTCAGTTTTTCCAAAAATATGCGGCACGCCCAGGCTGTCCCTTGCAATGGTTGTTTTAGAACTGTCCCATTGGGCTATAGCGGTCATTGAGATCAGTAAACCCAGGGAAACCAATAATATTTTCATCTGCATGTGTTGTTACACACAATTTACAGTTTTAAATGATAGTTTTCCGGCATCGATGAACGAAAAAGACCATCATACTAACTATTACGTATACCTGAAACTTGTGTTTGTTACCATGGCATGGGGAGGAACTTTTATTGCAACGAGGATCGCAGCCCAGACCTTCGGCCCATTTACAGGTGCTGGTTACCGATATGCTTTTGCACTGGTGTTCCTGTTGCCACTTGCGTTCCGGCAAAACAGAAAACTGTTCATGATTAAAAGGCAGCAATTGCCCGTCTTGTTACTCCTGGGTTTCTCGGGCATATTTGCCTATAATTACTTTTTCTTCAAGGGCCTTAAAACGATCCCTGCCAGCAGGGGCGCCCTGCTGGCTGCACTGAACCCTACCATCGTCATGCTTCTCGCCGCAGTATTTTATAAAGAGAAGATCACAACTCGCAAGCTGATCGGGATCCTTATATCTCTTGCCGGTGTAGTGATTGTTATATCCAGAGGCAGGGTGACTGAACTTGTGTCCAGCCTCGAGGTAGGTGATCTGTTCATGCTGGGTTGTCCCGTCACCTGGGCCATGTACACACTTGCTGCCAGACCCGCCCTTCAGCATACAACGCCTTTGCAGGCCTCGACCTGGGCCTCATTAACGGGTTGCGTCATGTTGCTTTTGTTTTCCACAACAGAACCCTATCCGGTTCACGTGCCTTTAAATGTATGGATTGCCTTGCTTTATCTGGGTATCATCGGAACCGTGGTAGCTTTTGTATGGTATTACGACGGCATCAAAAAAATAGGCCCCACAAGAACCTCTATATTCAATAACCTCGTACCCGTTTTTGCGGTGATATTTTCAGTGTTGATCCTCAAAGAGGAAGTCTCCTGGTATACCTGGGTCGGCGGTGCCATGGTCATCGGCGGCGTTCTGTTTGTCAATATTCAACGCCAAAAATAGACCTCACGCCCATCCCAAATCTATACACGGCCCGGATAAACTTTCAGTGCTTCTTCAAGGCAGTCCATCGCAGCATCAATGGATTCAAGGTTCAACACATAGGCTAGTCTCACTTCATTTTTTCCAAGACCGGGAGTACCATAGAAGCCGGTGGCTGGGGCGAGCATAACCGTTTGGTTCCGTAAAGAGAAAGATTCAAGCAACCACTGGCAGAAACGATCGCTGTCATCGATCGGCAATCTCGCCATGGCATAGAATGCCCCGCCAGGACTTGGACAAAACACACCTTCCATAGCATTGAGTCTTTTTACCAATAAATTCCTTCTTGATAAATATTCAGCTTTCGGGGCGTCAAAATAAGATCCTGGCAGATCGACGGCAGCTTCGCCCATGATCTGGGCAAGTCCTGGAGGGCTCAGCCTGGCCTGCGCGAATTTCATAGCCGCCTGGTAAACTGAATCATTTCGGGTTACAAATGCGCCAATTCGGGCTCCGCAGGCTGAATATCTTTTTGAGATCGTATCCATCAGTACCACATGCTGCTCCAGGCCCTCCAGTTGCATGGCACTCACGTACTCCCCGTCATAACAGAACTCCCGGTAGGCTTCGTCGGAGAACAGGTAAAGATCATGTTTCAGGCAGATGGTTTTTAAAGCTTCCATCTCGGCACGACTATAAAGATAGCCGGTTGGATTATTCGGATTGCAGACCATGATACCCTTTGTGCGGGGAGTGATCTTCTTCTCGAGATCAGCCATGGGTGGCAGGCGGAACCCATCGTCAATGGAAGATCTAACAGGAATTATCTTAATTCCGGCCATCACTGCAAAGCCGTTGTAATTAGCATAAAAAGGCTCGGGTATGATCAATTCATCGCCAGGATTCAGACAGCACATAAAAGCAAAAACAATGGCCTCACTGCCACCAGTAGTGATCAGGATGTTGTTTTGGGTGACCTGTATTCCAACCCTTTTGTAATATTCCACAAGCTTTTTCCGATAGCTTTCATTACCCGCGCTGTGCGAATATTCGAGCACCTTAATGTCGGCTGTTCTCACTGCATCAAGAATGGCTGGCGGGGTTTCGATATCCGGCTGGCCTATATTCAGGTGAAATACCTTAATTCCTTTCTTCTTTGCCGTTTCCGCATAAGGAACCAGTTTTCGAATGGGCGAGGGGGGCATAAGTTGTCCCCGTTCAGAAACTTGTAGCATGCCGCAAAGGTAGTTAAGCGCGGAAATTGGAGTTTATTTTTTCAATAAACATTTTTATGCTTATTTTATGTGAGTACAAACCCAAGACATGAGAAAATTGATCCTCTTAGCAAGCTTTCTAGTAACGGCGACGTTGGTAAATAGCCAAACCAAAGCCTATGACCGCATTGATATGTTCGAAAAAGAAGATCCCATGGAGATCACACTTAAAACGGACTTGAAAGATATCCTTGGGAAGAAAGCGAATGACAGAATGCTTTATTCGAACATTGCCATGAAAATTGCTGATTCAACAGTGCAGGGAGCAGTGAATATCAGGGCAAGGGGAAAATTTAGAAGAAACTATTGTTTTGTCCCGCCATTAAAATTTGATTTCGATACCTCTGCCTCACCAACCCTGAATCCCCTTGGCAGCATAGATATGACGGTACAATGTAAACAGGGAAAGGAATTTGAACAGTGGCTATTTAAAGAATACACGGCGACATCACGCGCCCCGGCGAAGTCGAAGTGACGGCGACGACGGAGGAGGGCGCGACGGTGGCCTTCCGCGCAGGCGGGC
>JANMHK010000424.1:0-2822 GCA_031375135.1 Sphingobacteriales bacterium
GTTCCCGGGCTTTCTGAAATATTTGCCGGCCTGCACCCGCACCACAGGATCAGGATTATTAAAAATGCGCTCACCCGTATACTTAGTCAATTCGGGGGACAACAGTTTCTCTTCCGCCATGCCGATCAGCATTTGGCCACCCATGGAATCCGCGGCCATTTCCCTGATTTTTCCTTTTCGCTCATCAAGGCTTTGGCGACCATCCAATGCGATCTCCCTGTTCACTTTCATCCTTGCCAACTTGCGCTGGTACCCCGTATTCAAATCCAGTTTGGACCAGTCCGTCAAACTGAACCAATCGTTGGTTTGCCTGAAGGATAACCAATAGGATGATTGTTCAGCAACATCTTTCAATGGCTTTTTAGACAACGCCAACATAACCTGGACCGCGTCAGGATGATTGATAAATGAGATGGCCGTAAGAGCCCGTTTGCGTGCTTCCGGATCTAACTGATCCGATCCTGCCCTCAGCTCCAAATCTTTCAACGCTGAAATTGGATGCAGTCGCCATGCAAGCATTTCCATTTCCGCATTCCATGACAATGGCTCGTGACCTGCCGCAAATATATTTTTTGCAGCATCATAAAATGCTTTTGGATCTTTATCCATGGCGGATCCCAAAGTTTCCAGATACCAGCGGTCTCCTGCCTTGAAACCCTTCATCAACTCCATCAACAAAGGCGTGGATCTTGACAGATCAATATCGCGTAATGATACCGCAACCTCCCTTCTTACAAATGGTGAAGCATCATTAACCATTTCTGCAGCAAGCGATACGCTGTCTTTCGCCACTACCAAAAGGGCTTTGTATGCTACGGCCCTGACCCGCTCATCCCCATCTTTCAATAAGTTGCGCACCAGAGCTGTACCCTGCTCTCCCAATTGTGCCAACAACCATATGGCTCTTGCCCGGATATAATGGTTCTTATCATTTAACAACGAACCCACGGACCCGGTAACGGCATCCCCCTGTTTTAAGAGCAATTCAAAGCCCTGGTTCCTCACATTAATAGCCGGACTTTTCAATGCTTCTAATTGTCCTGCTACCGTGGCCAAATCATATACCGGCTGACTGAGCTTTTTGTTTTTTGAACTGATGCGATAGATCCTTCCATATCCGGTTTTATCTTTCATTTGATGTCCGCCGACAACTGGGTCAAACCAGTCTGCCACATACACTGCGCCGTCTGTTCCAACAGTCACATCACTGGGCCTGAACCACATTTCTTTTTTTCGGGAAAACGAAGTATCGTTCCATACGTACCGCTCATTGTCTGATTTCAAAGAAGTCACAAAATTGATTTTCTTACCAAGATCAAATCCAGACGATTGGATAGCAGGTGAAAATCCGAAAATGGTATTACGTCCAGCATCGGCACTTAAGAACATGCCTTGGTATTTTTCACCGAGAGCATCTGTTTCAATAACCGTCACGCCGGTTGGCGCTCCGGAACGGGTATTTGCACCGGCAGGCATTACACCCGGATCTTCCTGATGCCAATGTGCCTTGAAAATATCCTGACCCGGCCGTTGATCAGCTTGCCAGTAACGACTGCCATCGGTGCTAAAAAAACCAGCATTACCACTTTCCATCAACCATGTGGCACGGCAAGTCACTACCTGGTCGTCATTATCATTTTGCCAAAGCTGTCCATAGGAATCCGGGATCACTTCGTATGAGTTTCTAAAATTATGGCCCATCACCTTCAGGCCCCGACCATCTTTATCCATTCTTAACGCAAGGCCGCCAACCCAAACCTTGCCGTCGTCAGACTTCATATTGCCCTGGTTGGTCTTATTGTAAGGCGTTCCGCCAGTGTAGATGCTTCCTGAACGAAGAGTCCAGCCAGCGCGATCTGTCACGATATGTGGGCCTGCATTTCCGGTATTAAAATACCAGCGACCATCCGGTCCGGCATAAACTGCATGCAGCGAATGATCGTGATCCAAACCACCGAAGCCTTTCAATAGGATCTCTTTTTTATCCGGGACGTCATCGCCATTCAGGTCAGTGTACACAATGAGGTTGGGAGAACATGAAACAATCACCTGGTTACCTACTACGGCAATGCCAACCGGTGACACGAGATCCCGGTCTTCCACAAATACCGTGGACTTATCCGCCTTCCCATCATGGTCCGTGTCTTCCAGGATCACCACCCGGTCTCCTTTTGCATGATGGAGCGCCTTGGTAGAATCATTATTAAAGTTTCGATAGTTCACAGCTTCGGTTACCCACACCCGCCCTTTGATGTCTATATCCATATTGGTAGGATTGAAGAACATGGGCGACTCTGCCCAAACTTCAGCCACCAGATCATCAGGTAAAAACAGTTGAACTTTTTCTTCCGGACCTGTTTTGTGTTGGGGGAATAGCAAGAAAATGAGCAGGAGATATTTCAGCACGATTATTTTTTAAATGGCGGGAAATGGGAGGCTAAAAATTCTTTGTTATGACGGTAGGCCGTAAGCAGGTCTGCGCCCCCGGGCATTGCGCCTTCTATCTGCATCCAGTGATCACCCTGGTAACCGGTTTCCTCAATCATCCGACTGACCTGTTTCCAGTCCACGGTCCCATTGCCCAGCAAGAATCCGTTCTCCTTCATATGAAGTTCGCAGACCATGTCTTTCCCAAGTTTTCTAAATTCAGTCACGGGATCATGACCGGCATCAGCAGTATTCCTGAAATCGAAATAGACTTTTACATTGGGAGAACCAACAGCATCAATGATATTCATGTGACCCGCAGCGTCCAGGTAGGATTCTATACCGAGAATGATCCCATTTTTCTCAGCCTTGCCGGCGACTTTCCTCAGGCGGGA
>JANMHK010000430.1:0-2169 GCA_031375135.1 Sphingobacteriales bacterium
CGATTTCGCCATTCTACAAGGCATTACCGCCGCCTCCGTACATGCAGGATTTCATGATATGTCGAGCGGCGCAAATCTTGGATACCTGAAAAGAGCATTTGAAGAAGTGAACGGTTTTGACGGGATCGATGATATCGCTACGGGCGACGATATGCTGCTTATGCAGAAGATCAGTGAAAAATTCCCCGGCCGGATCGGCTATGCGTTCAGTCCTAAGGCGATCATAGATACAGAACCAGAACCAACCTGGCAGCGATTTATTCGCCAACGTATTCGGTGGGCCAGTAAGGCGCGGCGTTACCGCGACAAGAAAATTTTCTATATCCTGATGCTGGTCTATTTGCTGAATGTTTCATTACTGGCTTTGATGCTGATCTGCTGGCTCAGCCCTTGGCATTTTGCGATCTGCCTTGCTGCTATTGGCGCTAAGACCATCGTTGAATGGGGCTTCGTGCATGATGTCCTGAAGTTCTTTGGTCTTACAAAACTATTGACCCTCTTCCCCCTCGCCCAGCCTTTCCATGTGGTCTACACGGTGGTATCGGGAACCTTTGGCCAGGCTGGCGCCGTTGAATGGAAAGGCCGCAAAGTAAAATGATAGTATATTAGTCAGGTGCAATCGAATTCCCTTTTTCAAACCGCCTTTAAAAAAATCAAACGAAATAAAAGCGCCCTAATAGGCCTTTGCTGTATTCTGCTGAGTGCACTGGTCGCGATTTTTGCCTATTGGATCGCTCCCGATCATTCACCCGATGCGAACAGGATGATCCTCGAAATTAGTGGGCAGCCGCCAGGCTTTTCCATGCAGTATCTTAAAATACCAAAGGCCGGGGTGTCGAAAATTGGCATTCTTGAAAGAACGATCTCAGGCGAGCCTGATGCATATATTTGGATGCCCATCGTTTCTTACACCACAAATTCCGACAGTATCATCGTCCAGAAATATGTGGACGAAGGAATCTCTGAAAGAATGGCTTTCGCGAAAACGGCTATTACACAGAGCTCCGATACATCCAAAAATTATATTGAACAAAGAACCAATTGGCTGGGCACAGATAAATACGGACGGGACATCCTGAGCCGGTTGATCATCGGTACACGTGTTAGCCTGAGTGTGGGCACCATCGCCGTACTTATCTCTCTAACCCTCGGAATTTTCTTAGGTGCATTAGCAGGTTATTATCGCGGCAGAACAGACGATATGATCATGTGGCTGGTGAATGTGGTCTGGAGTATTCCAACTTTGCTGCTTGTATTTGCAATTACGCTTGTTTTAGGCAAAGGCTTTTGGCAGGTATTCATTGCCGTTGGCCTCACGCTTTGGGTCAGCGTTGCCCGTATGATCCGAGGGCAGGTGTTCAGCATCCGTGAACTTGAATACATTGAAGCCACTCGCGCGCTGGGCTATTCAGACAGCAGGACCATCATCAAACATATCTTACCTAATGTGATGGGACCTGTATTGGTCATGGGCGCTTCAAACTTTGCCACCGCCATTGTCATTGAAGCCGGCCTCAGCTTTCTGGGAGTCGGTGTCCAGTCGCCACAACCAAGCTGGGGCCTGATGATCAAAGAGAATTATAATTTCATCATCACCAATAATCCGATGCTCGCGATAGTACCCGGGCTGGCCATTATGATTCTGGTATTATCCTTCAACCTGCTTGGCAACGGGCTGCGGGACGCCCTTGATGTGAGGGCCTGAAGCAACACATAAAATACCGACACATAAATAGAAGATCGATCCTACCTTATCTGTCTCGATCAGGTCACTCAAAAAAATCAATACACTGATCATTCCCAGTATCGCGCCTACCACCAGCATGAGGCCACGGATATAGCTGTCTTTGCTGGAATGATATATGCGTTGTGCGTTCAGCATCATCATCACGAAAAGGATGATAAATAATACCATCCCCGGAAGGCCCTGTTCTGTCAATAACAATAGAAAATAATTATGCACTGTTGAACGCTCGGGATTATTACTGACGTAGGTAGTGAATGCATTTACGGTGTACGACTTATAACGAGGATAAAAACTGTTCGGCCCTGAACCCATCAGTCCGTTTTCCTTTACCATATTCACTGCCGCGATCCACCTGAAAAATCTTTCCATGGTAGATAGATCCTGCATGTTATAGGTCGCTTCCATATGCTTGTCGAACGACT
>JANMHK010000445.1:0-1938 GCA_031375135.1 Sphingobacteriales bacterium
AGGGTTCGATGAATTTTGGGGATTTCTAGGCGGTGCGCATGACTATTTTACCGCAACGGGAGGTGAAGAAGGCGCAAAAGGCCCGATTGAATGCAGTTATAAAACAGCAGCGCCCGTCACCTATATCACCGATGATATCGGCAATGAATCCGTCGATTTTATTAAACGCCATAGTAAACAGCCATTTTTCTTATTTGTTTCTTTTAGCGCTCCTCACTCGCCTATGCAAGCCACTTCAAAGGACCTTCAATTATTCGCTCACATAAAGGATGAATTGAGGCGGACCTATTGCGCCATGGTATATCGGCTAGATCAAAACGTAGGTAAAATACTGAAGGCTTTACAACAGGAAGGGCTGGACAGTAATAGTTTTATCGCCTTTATAAGCGATAATGGTGGCCCGGCTAACGGGATATCCAATGGATCAGTAAATGCGCCCTTGAGAGGACAAAAAACCACTTTGCTTGAAGGTGGAATTAGAGTGCCTTTTATTCTGAAATGGCCGGAAAAACTAGTCGCCGGAAAGAAAGTCAACGATGTTGTTTCATCACTCGATATTTGTCCAACTTTTATAGCAGCTGCCGGGGGCACAATATCACAAAGCGACAATTTTACGGGCGTTAACGTTCTTCCTTTCCTGAGCGGGCAAACCAGCAACCTGCCTCATACGAGCCTTACATGGCGTTATACGGTCAGCACTGCAATAAGGGAGGGTGACTGGAAACTAATAAGTTTGCCAGACAGGCTTCCGCTGCTTTATCATCTTTCAGATGATATCGCTGAACAGAACGATGTGGCTCTTCAGAATATCGAACTTACTAAAGCACTGTTGAAAAAATTGGGTCAATGGGAGATACATCTTCCCCATCCTGTTTTTTTTGAACCTGCAGATTGGAGAATACGACATCTCGGGTTTTACGATGCAAAATATCAACTCGTACAGCCAGAATAAACTGTCCTTTTTTATGTGAAAAATACCAGTAGCCCATGTATCATCATTCCAAAAATTTAGATAAATATTCCTAATGAAATCTCGATTGATTTGCCTGGTTCTATGCTTGTTATTCTTTATTTGCTGTGAAAGTACCAGGCAGGTAAAAACAATAGATTCATTATCAGAAGATGGATTTAAAAATCCTTCTATTGAGAACCGACCTCTCGCACTATGGGCCTGGTTAAATGGCTTTGTCGATACCACCCAGCTTGTTTATGAACTTGAAGAAATGAAAGACAAGGGGATGCGGGGAGCGTTCATTTGGGATGTTGGCGCCATTGCTGACCCGGAAAAAATAGTTCCTGCAGGGCCGGAATTCCTGGGCCTTAAGTCGCTTGGATATATTTCCCTTACCCTTAACACGGCAAAAAGATTGGGCCTTGATATCGGCCTGTTTTTTTCAAGTAGTTGGAACGCTGGTGGACCCTGGGTCAGTGAGGCGGATGCCAGCAAAGAGTTGTTAAGCGTGATGCAGACCGTCACAGGGCCTGAGATGAAAAAGATCATCATTGGAAAACCAAAATTAAGCAGCCCCGGCGCAAAAAATTATACATTGATCAGTTCTATGGCAGTTCCTCATTCGGATTCGAAACTTGTTGATTTTGCCAGTAACAGAAATGTTAATCTCGATAAGTTCACTAGTGATGACCAGGTGATCGAATGGAAGATACCAGAAGGAAAATGGGATATTATTTCGTTTTTTATGTGCAACACGGGTCAAAATTTGGAATGTCCAAGTCCAAATTCAAATGGCCTGATCATCGACCATTTGAGTAGGAGGGCAACCTTAAGAAATTTTGATTCCATGCTGACTAAGCTTGGAACAGTAATGTCACCCCAAAATAAATTGAAGTTCCTTGAGCTTGACAGCTATGAGGTTTGGTTGGCAAAAGACTGGACACCCGATTTTTTGAACGAATTTAAAAGCCGTTATGTGTACGACC
>JANMHK010000458.1:0-5516 GCA_031375135.1 Sphingobacteriales bacterium
ATTCGGTAATCTTTCATACCGAATATCATCTTCACCACCTTCGCCGGTATTGCTTTTTCCGCCGAGGCGATTCATTGCAATGGCCAGTGTAGTGTGCGCTTCCCAAGAAATGGAGCCGAACGACATAGCACCTGTTGCGAATCTTTTATAGATCTGTTCTGCTGGTTCCACTTCGTCGATAGAAATAGATGGCCTTGTTCTTTTGAATTCCAATAAGCTTCTCAATGTGCAGGCTTTTTCGCCCTGATCATTCACCAGCTTGGAGTATTTTTTGAAAATGCCGTAATCACCAACCCTTGTAGAATGTTGCAAGAGGTGAATGGTCTGCGGATTGAAAAGATGGAACTCACCTTTTCTTTTCCACTGGTATAAACCACCTTCAGGTAACCTGTCGACCGGAATTTCTTTACGACTGAAAGCCACGCGATGTTTAACCAGTGCTTCTTCAGCGATCTCGTCCAGGCCCATGCCTTCAATGCGTGATACGGCGCCTGTAAAATATTTATCAACTACATCTTTGTTCAGTCCAATGATCTCGAAGATCTGTGCGCCCTGGTACGACTGTAAAGTGGAGATCCCCATTTTGGAGAACACTTTAAGCAGGCCATCACACACGGCTTTATTGTAGTTTTTCTTCAGTTGTTCTGCGTCCTGGTCTCCGCCGATCGTGCCTTTTTGTTTCAGCGCACGGATAGACGACATGGCCAGGTATGGATTCACGGCCGTGGCACCAAATGCAATAAGACAAGCAAAATGATGGACTTCCCATACATCGCCGGCTTCCACCAGAATGCCTACTTTTCCACGTAAACCTTTTCTAATCAGGTGATGGTGTACAGCTGCAACGGAAAGTAGTGAAGGCATAGGCGCGTGATCAGAATCAATGGCCCTGTCTTGCAAGATCAATACTTCAAACCCATCTTCCACAGCATCCACAGCATAACGGCAAAGCCTGTCCAGTCCTCTTTTCAGCGATCCGTGTTTTCCATCGGCCCTGAAATAGCACTGCAGTGTTTTTGCCTGGAAAATGCCTGTATCCACGCTTCTGATCTTTTCCAGATCATAGTTGGTGAGCACCGGATTTTTCAAAGCGATGGTATGGCATGCAAGTGGATCTTCATTCAATAAGTTTCCATTGTTGCCAACGAAAGTGGCCAGTGACATCACGAGTTTTTCGCGAATCGGATCGATCGGTGGGTTAGTCACCTGCGCAAACAATTGTTTGAAGTAACTGCTAATATGTTGTGGCTGATCGCTCAATACGGCTAAGGGAACATCGGAACCCATTGAACCGATGGGTTCTTTACCCTCTTCTGCCATGGGGGCGATGATGGTTTCGAGATCCTCATGGGTATAACCAAAAGCTTTTTGGTATTTAAACACCTGTTCTTCTTCAAGGTGAGTGAACATGACCCTTGGTTCAGGAAGTTCGTTGAGTCTGATCTTATATTTATTCAACCATTCATCGTATGGCTTATGGGAGCAAATATCTTTTTTCAATTCATCATCACTGATGATCCTTCCTTCTTCCAAATCAACCACGAACATTTTGCCCGGTTGAAGCCGGCCATTTTCTTTAATCAAGGCAGGATCCACTGGCAGTACGCCTGTTTCAGAAGCCATGATCACGCGGTCATCGGTAGTCACGCAATAGCGCGAAGGCCTGAGACCATTGCGATCCAGCGTTGCGCCGATGATCTTTCCATCGGTAAAAGAGATGGATGCGGGGCCATCCCATGGTTCCATCATCGAAGCATGGAATTCATAGAATGCTTTTTTCGCGGGATCCATTTCTTCATTATTGTCCCAGGCTTCGGGGATCAGCATCATCATCACATGGGGCAATGAACGCCCGGTGAGGGTGAGCATTTCGATCATGTTGTCGAGGCTGGCTGAATCCGATTGACCTTCTGATACAATCGGCAAAAGCATTTCCATTTCCTCCTTGCTGAAGAAAGGGGAGTTGAATCCTTTTTCACTGGTGCTTAACCAGTTCAGGTTTCCCTGCAACGTATTGATCTCGCCATTGTGCGCGATATAGCGGAAAGGCTGTGCCAGTTTCCAGGATGGGAATGTATTGGTTGCAAACCTTGAGTGAACCAGGCCGTAGGCACTGACAACTCGTTTGTTGCTCAGGTCAGGAAAATACTGGCGTACCTGGCCGCTGGTCAGCTGGCCTTTATAAGTAACTGTTTTGTAAGAAAGGGAGGCGATGTAAAAACCGATCACGTCCTTTCGAACGGTATTGTTGATGATATGGCTGGAATGATTACGCAGTACGAAGAGTTTTCTTTCGAAAGCGAGCGGATCTGTGATATGATCCGGGCAGGCGATAAAAACCTGCTCCATAATGGGTTCCACGGATAGTGCGGTTGGTCCGATGCCGGTAGGATTAACAGGCACTTTTCTCCAGGTCAGGATCTCCAGACCGATCTTTTCAGCCGTCCGGATGAAGATCTCCCTGCATTCTTCCCTTAGTTTAAGTTCTTTAGGGAAGAAAATAACCCCAACAGCGTATTTCCCAAACGGGGGAAGATGAATGCCTAGTTTTAAGCATTCTTCAAAGAAGAATTCATGGGGTGTCTGGATCTGAATACCAGCTCCGTCACCCGTATTATTTTCACATCCGCAAGCCCCGCGGTGCTCCATATTCTCCAGAATGGTGAGTGCATCGGAAACGATTTTATGGCTTTTATTGCTCTTGATATTGGCAACAAATCCAATCCCGCATGCATCACGCTCAAATTCCGGACGGTATAATCCCAGTTTGCTTGTCATATTTATGAAGCAATTTTAGAAGTTTTTCAAAAAAATGGGCGATTTCATGGACAGATTTCAATAACCACGACAAGCAATGATCAAATTTACGGAAAAAAGGGGAAAAAACGGGAATTCGAATGCGATAAATGTACTAAATGTAATGAATGTGGGGAATGAATGTGGTGAATGGAATGAATGTGGCAAATGAGATTCCCAAGCCCGAGGAAAGTGAACATTCTTAACGTCGCCGCTCATATTTTTTGAATCTGGATAAACCCGATGAGCCTGCTGTTATAGTCGGCTATAGCTAAGGAATTTTCTACATTCCTTACATTACCACTACATTTATCACATTCCTCAGTTAAGCCATTCGCCGGCGTCGCGGAGAGCGCCATTCTGTTCAAAATAAACGAGTTCTGCATCCAGGATCTCGATCAGGTCTTCTTCAGGTATATGCAGGTCGTTATGCGGCGCGTGGAAAAGAATGTGTTTACGAAGATCTTCTTCGTCAATCTCGACGGGGAATTCACAAACCGCTTTGTCACTGATATGCTGGGTACAGAGATCATAATATTCATCCTTGAGTTCAAGGATCAGCATTACATCTTCCCAGGTGTATTTGAAACGTATTTGATGTGAGATATTCCTGAATATAACTTCAACTGCGTCGTCGAAACAATAGTAGAATGTTGAATTATGATCGTTGTTCAAAGTCTGTTCATGCATAATGTTCACTTTGTAGGCGTGTAAAAAAAATTTACAATTACCTTCTGCAACCAGAAAGAAGCAGCGGTTTTGTCAGCATTGGATTATGAATGAGGGGGAGCCTTTGAAGAGATATCGGTTGGTTAAAATTAGAATTGTTGTGCTGAATAATACTAAATGTTATTAAGTTTTTTTTTGCTCTATGATAATCAATATGATGCAAAGTCGCGTGGCGTGAAAAAAGGAAATAATCCACAATTCCACTCCAAATCGCATTCCCGGGAGAACACATTTGCGATTTTTTTTATAGAAGAAAGTCGTGCTTGAATAAATGAATGATTGCAGAACCATTGCTATGCATGAATGGTTGTATACCAGCTTGTTGGAGTAGGAGGGTCTTGTAAAAAGGCCAGCGGCCTGCGTTTTAGTGAACAACCACTGGTTTTGATCTGAGCTGTTAGATCAGGTAGCCAAATAAGTTATCGTCTTTATTGATTTCGGTAAAGTCGATACTGTGGGCACGTAAATTTTTTACCAGCGATTCGTAGTCATGTTTGCTTTGCAGTTCAATACCTACCAAAGCAGGTCCCGCTTCCTTATTTGTTTTCTGCATGTATTCGAAGCGCGTGATGTCGTCATTCTCACCCAATACGTTGCTGACGAATTCTTTAAGTGCTCCGGGACGTTGGGCAAAACGGATCAGGAAATAATGTTTAAGGCCTTCAAATTGTAAAGAGCGTTCTTTGATTTCGGGCATGCGGTCAATGTCATTGTTACCGCCGCCGACTACACAAACAATTGTTTTTCCTTTGATCAGTTCTGCATAATCGTCGAGGGCAGCGATGGACAATGCCCCAGCTGGTTCAACTACGATCGCGTCTTCATTATACAGTTTCAGGATGGTGGAACAGATCTTACCTTCCGGTACAACGTCCATTCCATCAAGCACTTCGCTACAGATTTTGTAGGTGAGGTCACCCACTCTTTTTACTGCCGCGCCATCTACAAAACGATCAATATGTTCCAGTGTCACCGGATGTCCATGCTTAAGCGCTTCTTTCATGGAAGGAGCGCCTTCTGGTTCGATACCGATCACCTGGGTGGTGGGCGAGTAGGTTTTGAAAACAAGTCCTACGCCAGCTGAAAGACCGCCGCCGCCAACCGGCAAAAACAAGTAGTCAATATGCGTGAGGTCCTGCAAGATCTCCAGCCCTACCGTTGACTGACCCTCAATGATCCTCAAGTTTTCAAAAGGCGGGATAAAGGTCATACTATTGGCTTCCGTGAATGCTTTTGCAGCTACTGCACATTCGTCAAAATTGTCGCCTGCCAGCCTGATCTCTATGGCGTCTTCGCCGAACATCCTGGTCTGGTTGATCTTTTGCCTGGGAGTGATCACGGGCATAAATACGACACCCTTGATGTTAAGTTTCTTGCAGCTGTAAGCAAATCCCTGGGCATGATTGCCTGCACTGGCACAAACAACACCATGATCGAGCTCCTGTTGAGAGAGCCTGCTCATCATATTGTATGCGCCGCGGAGCTTATAAGATCTTACCACCTGGAGGTCCTCCCGCTTCAGAAATACATTACAGGCGTATTTCCTGGACAGGTTAAGATTCAGTACCAAGGGTGTTTTATAAGCTACGTTCCGGACTCGTTCAAGCGCGCCGGTAAAATCCAGGCCAAGCTCGCTAGCGAGCCTGGCCGGATCCGGTTTAGTTGAGTTATTTGCCTGGGTTGTCATCATGCTGCTTTCTGATATTAACCTGCTACAGGGGCGGGTTGATTTTCGGGACGAAGGCTTCTTACTGTTTTACCAGCCTGCCATATTTCGCTTTCGCGTAATTCTTTCAGTTCTTCTTCAAGCTTCTCCCGATAGTCGGCTTTACTGTTGCTATCGATACTGCGCTGGCTTTCGTGTCCGGCAGCTACGCTTTCGTATAATTCGGTGAATACTGGTAAGGTAGCATCCCTGAATTTCTTCCACCAGTCGAGCGCGCCACGCTGTGCAGTAGTGGAACAGTTGGCATACATCCAATCCATTCCAT
>JANMHK010000463.1:0-2550 GCA_031375135.1 Sphingobacteriales bacterium
TAACTATAATAACATCGAGAGTAACCTGGGTGTATATCGTCAGATCGTCAATCCCCTGGGTTGGGTAGGTAATGCAAGCGCAAATTATCTGGATACACGATTCGAGAATAACCAGTATTTCAGCGACTACTACATACAGAACGCATCGTTCTTCCGCATGGATAATATCAATGTGGGCTATGACGCGGGAGAAGTGTTTAAGAAAGTCCGCATGCGTGTTTATGGGAATATCCAGAATGCATTTGTGATCACTAAGTATAGGGGACTGGATCCGGAAGTGAACGGTGGAATAGACAACCAGATTTATCCACGTCCACGCACTTTTGTATTAGGCGTTAACCTTGATTTTTAATTGATAAAAACAACAATCTATATGATAAAGTTATCTATTCGAATGACTGGTCTCCTCGCAGTTCTTGTACTGCTGATGGCCAGTTGTCATAAAGATCTGGATCGTTTTCCACCCAATGACGTAACCGCCAATAACCTGTACACCAGTGCGCAGGGGTATAAGCAGGTGATCGCAAAGGTGTATGGAAGTATGGCCTTAACCGGAAACTCAGGTCCTGATGGATCTGGCGATATTGCCGGAATTAATGAAGGCTTTTCTGATTTCCTCCGCCTGTTCTGGTGCGCGCAGGAATTAAGTACGGATGAAGCCGTGATCGCGTGGAATGACGCTGGTCTCCCTGACTTTCACAACATGAACTGGAGCTCCAGCAATCCGTTTATCAACGGTTTGTACAGCCGGAGTCTGTTCACCATTACCCTGACCAATGAGTTTATCCGGGAAAGCGCTGATGCGAAGTTGGCCGAGCGTGGACTTGCCGGAGCCGATGCAAACGCGGTGAAAGCCATGCGCGCTGAAGCCAGGTTCATCCGTGCATACCAGTACTGGGTGTTGATGGATCTGTTTGGTAATCCTGCTTTTGTTACTGAAGCTACCCCAATTGGCGCTGGTGTTCAACCAGAACAAATACAGCGTGCTGCTCTTTTTGCCTATATCGAAAAAGAATTGAAAGAAGTTGAAGCCTTACTTCCTGCGGCCAAAGGCAATGAGTATGGACGTGCCGATAAAGCAGCGGTGTGGTCTTTGTTGGCCAGGATGTATCTGAACGCAGGTGTTTACACTGGTGCGCCAAAATGGGCCGAGGCGGCTGCCAATGCAAAGAAAGTCATTGACGCAGGCTATAGCCTTCTTCCCAATTACCGTCATCTTATGCTCGCAGATAATAACCTGAGTAATTCGGAATCTATCTGGACGCTGAATTATGACGGGCTGAAGACAAAGAACTACGGAGGTACAACCTTTATCGTAAATGCCTCAGTGGGTGGAACCATGGATGCAACGGTCTCCGGTTTGCAGGCCTGGGGCGGTACCCGGACCACAAAGAATATACCGTTACTTTTCCCGGATTTCAACGGGGACGCAGACAAACGCGCGATGTTTTTCCAGCAGAACCTGGAGATCAATTCCATTGGTGCCTTTCCAGACGGATTTGCAGTAAGCAGGTTTCGTAATCGCACGAAGAGTGGCGGCTTTGGAAATGATCCTGAAAAACGGTTCAGTGACATTGATTTTCCTGTATTCAGGCTGGCCGAAATGTACCTGATCTATGTGGAGGCTTCCGTTAGAACAGGTACTGATATTCCCACCGCATTGGGCTATGCCAATCTGATCCGTCAGCGTGCTTATGGAAGCAATGCCGGTAATATTGCGACGGTTGGACTTACACTGGATTATATTATTGACGAGCGAGCCCGGGAACTGTATTGGGAAGGATTCCGCCGTACGGATCTGATCCGTTTTTCCCGCTTCACCGATGGAAACTATTTGTGGCCATGGAAAGGTGGAGTCAGGAATGGTACCGGCGTAGATGCCTACCGTAAGATCTACCCGATACCTTCATCTGAAGTAAGCTCTAATCCAAATATCAAGCAGAATCCCAATTATTAATCTTCAATATAACAGGATATGAATCGAATTATCAAATCACTTGGCTCGCTACTCTTGTTCGCTTTCCTGATCGAAAGCTGCGAGAAAGTGGAGAATAAAATATACTACGAAGGAGGAACTGCTCCCGTATTAACAGGGTCTACCAACCAGGTAGCACTTTCTGTTCCTAATGAGTCCAAAGAGGTATTAAAACTGAAGTGGACCAATCCGGAATATGCCTTCACTACCGGTATCAGTTCGCAAGACGTGATCTACCAGCTGGAGGTAGACACGGCCGGCGGTAATTTTGCCAGTAAGACGAAGTATGTAACATCAATTTCCAAAAACCTCGAAAAAAGTTTTACTGGTGTTGAACTGAATTCCATTCTTGGCAACAGCATGTTGCTGAAATTCGGACGCAACTATACCCTTGAAGCACGAGTAACCAGCACACTTTCACTGAATGCAGTGCCACTGGTTTCTAATAAGGTAAGCTTCACCGCAACCCCTTATGCTCCGCCGCCAGTGGTTGAACTGCCTGCAGCAGGTACACTTTGGGCAACCGGAAGTGGATTTTTCCAATCTGATCCAAATGCATTTCCGGTTGCCCAAAG
>JANMHK010000473.1:0-2294 GCA_031375135.1 Sphingobacteriales bacterium
TAGGAAAAATTGAACCATTTTCTTCGTTTATACGTGGTTTTAGCCGCTTAAAGCAGCATATATTGACACAAAATGGTCACTTAAAATTTGATAATGCGGGGTACAATGAATACATTTGCCCTGTTTTAAATTAGTGGAGCAAAACGTTACCCGTTCCCCCAAATAAGAAACATCAATACAATAACTAACATTATGGCAAGGAAAAAGTACTCATTTTTGTTAGGACTAATCATCCTATCGTGTTTCACCTCTGTTTCAGGACAGGATAATGTCTGGTCAGATTCTTCTTACTACCAGGCAAAAAAACTGCCCCAGTACAATGAATTCATGAACAATCTGTATGCGTTTCCTCCAAAGCCGAGGAATATGCTGGAAGTAGGTGTTAAAGTGGGTGCCCCAAGTATATTGGGTGATGTTCCTGCTAAATTCCCAACTTTCGGTTTTGGTGTACACGTGAGGAAGTCACTGGGTTATACCTTGTCGCTGAGAGCTGAGTACATCAATGGTACTGCAACAGGTCAGGGCTGGCAGGCCGCGTCTAATTATATGAAAAATTCTGCCTGGGCATCTACAGGATATGTAGGCAACCAGGTCACTCCAAGTGGCGACAGATTAGGTGCTACGGACAGGGTTTATTATAATTATAAATCCAAGATCAACGATCTGGGTTTACAGGCTTTATTCAACTTCTCAAACATCAGGTTCCATACTGCAAAAACAAAGATCGGTTTATATGCGATCGTAGGTCTTGGACTTACATGGTATGAGACCAATGTAAATGCACTCAATGGTTCTTCTAAATACAACTTCAACAGCATCGCCAGTGGTTCTTACGAAAACAGGAAGGACGTTACCAAAGCGTTGAAAGATTTGATGGATGATTCATATGAGACGCCAGCAGACAACTCCAGCAGAACACAAATGCAACTGTTTGGTAAATCTGCTGCTTTCAACGGTACCTTAGGACTTGGTTTGTCGGTAAGGCTTTCTCGCCGCCTGAACCTGGCTTTGGAAGATCGCATGACATTCATCAAGGATGACTTGCTTGATGGCCAGCGCTGGACAGAAGCTCCAACAGGAGATGCAACGATGACCCGTAATTTCGATTCATACAATTTCCTGTCCCTCGGTCTTAACATTAACTTATTCTAAATTCTAATAGCCGAATAATATGAAACTATTAAAAATATCCCTGTTCTTCTTAGTGGCACTGGCCTTCATCCAGACGGATGCACAAGCCCAGAAGAAATCTAAGAAATCCGTTGAACCCCTCTATTGGGAAAATCCCTTGAACTTTGCTTACAGTGAATTGAATGCACCTAAAAGGATGAAACTTCCTAAGCCAGTGCTTGATGATACTGATGGAGATGGCATTACCGATCAATTCGATACTGAACCCAATACGCCCGCCGGTGCTCCGGTGGATGCACATGGTGTAAGTCGCGATAGTGATGGCGACGGTGTACCTGATTTTAAAGACAAGCAACTGATCACCCCAACCGAGTGTCAGCCTGTTGATGCTGACGGTGTGGGTAAGTGTCCGGATCCTGCATGCTGCCAGAATATGGTGCAGAAGCAAGTTAACGCTTGCGATATCGGAGATCTTCCAAGCGTAAGCTTTGCCAAGAATTCTACAGTAGTAAGTAAGGATGCCCAGGCAGTTCTTGCTTCAGTAGCAGATAAATTAAGGAACAACCCTACTTGTAAGATCGTTGTAACTGGTTACGGTGAACCTTCTAAGTCCAGCCAACAGTTGAGCTGGGATAGGGTAAACGCGGTGATCAATCATATGGTTGACAAGCAGGGTATAGCTTCCGACAGATTTATCTGGAGATATGGACAGTCAGAAGGTGATCCTAATACAGTTGATCTCAGGTCAGCTGCTGAAGGTGAAGAAGGACCTAATACGGTTCCTGCTCCGCATCCGAATCTCAGGAAGAGCAAATAGAACACTAGTTCCAAATGATATCATGATACTGAACCCTCCCCCCGGAGGGTTCAGTTGTTTAGATGGCCGCAGTGCTTTAGTCTTTTATTAACGCTGGAAGCAAGGCCTGGTTCGAGTTTGTTCCCGTTAAAATCCCTATTTTTGCCCGTTTTATGAACATCCGTTTACTGTCATTTGTTGTTCTCGCAGCTGTGTTAACAGTGTCCTGCTCTAAATTCAATAAGGTGATTAAGAGTACGGATTATGATTATAAGTTGAAAATGGCGCAGCAGTATTATGACAATAAGAAATACCGTAATGCACAGACCTTATATGAAGAGTTGTTTCCCATTTTCAAGGGAACCCC
>JANMHK010000519.1:0-4262 GCA_031375135.1 Sphingobacteriales bacterium
TTTTTCAAAAAGACAACGTCGGGGCGTAAATGCTTACGAAGCGTTCAAGAAGATGAAGGACCGGAATTATTTCGGTTGTATGATGGTGGAAATGGGTGACGCTGATGCCATGATCTCTGGCCTCACAAGGAATTATGCCGACACCATCAAGCCAGCTATCCAGATCATTGGCACGGAAGAAGGGGTTGATAAGATCGCCGGCATGTATATCATGCTGACCAACAGGGGTCCCTTGTTCCTGGCAGACACTACGGTGAATTTCAATCCCACATCCGAAGAACTGGCAGATATTACTTTACTTGTAGCGAAGGAAGTCAAGTCTTTTGGCATCACGCCACGCATTGCGATGTTGAGCTATTCTAACTTTGGCAGCAGCAACACAGCTGAAGCCATCATGGTGCGGAATGCCAGGGAAATCATCAAAAAGAGACATCCTTCGTTGATCGTAGACGGTGAGGTCCAGGGGATCATGGCCTTCAACAAAGAAATTCTCCGGGAAAATTACCCCTTCTCGGAATTGCTTAAAGGTGATGTGAATACGCTCATCTTCCCCAACCTCAGTGCGGGCAATATTGCTTACAACCTGTTGCAGGAAGTAGGTGGGGCAGATTCTATTGGGCCGGTATTATTAGGCTTAAAAAAACCAGTTCACGTGTTACAATTAGGGAGTTCTGTCCGGAGCATATTCAACATGGTCATGATCGCAGGGATAGATGCCCAGCAGAAATCCGCAGCAAAACGAGCTGAAGAAAAACCGAGGGATAGTGAGTGGGTTAAGAAATATATTCCCCAACTAACACCGGAGCTTTGATGTATGGAGGAAAACATCTCACGAAAGAAAATATGCTATACTGCGAGTAAGAGTTTCAGGAAATACCTGCGCAGTTATGGCCGTGAGATGAAACTTCCGGTATTGTATACCACGTTGAAAGATTTTTCGGGGTCAGTGCCGTTGTACGACAAAACGGGCAAGGACACCTTGTGGGAAACGGTTTTTTATCTCCCGTCAGTGACGGATGAGATCCATCATGGCCTTAAAAGAATGTATTCGCTGTTGAAAGCGACCGGCCCTTCGCAAGCGGAGGAACATCTGCACATAGAACGCATCGATTACTGCGTATTTGGCAATTCCAAGCCCTTCCGGATCAAGATCGTAAACAACTACAATGAAGTGTACGATTATTTTTACATCAAGGTGGCGGATGCTTCCAGGATATGGGGCATGGAAATGGAGCACATGTTATCGCCATACTGGATCAATTACCTGGTAGACGGGGTCACACTGGTTGAAGAACATATTGCGGGCATACCTGGAGATACTTTTGTGGAGAGGTATATGGACAGACTGGAATTCAACCCTAAAAGGATCGCGAAGGAATTTGTGAAATTTAACGAGCGGTGTTTTGTGCAATTATTGGGAGACATGCGCAGTTACAATTTTGTATTTGACATCACCCAGGACTTTGACGATATCCAGTTTCGCATGCGGGCCATTGATTTTGACCAGCAATGTTATGAAGGCCGAAAAACAACGTATTTACCCCAATATTATAAAGAAAACAAGGTATTTGTCGATCTGGTGGCAAAGCATTTTAATCCCGATGTAGTGAAGCAATACCAGAACGAGGAAAGATCGTTGATCATCAGGAGGATCAGGTCGCAAAGACAGCGACTGAAAGACCTTAAAGATTCGCTGATCAATGACGAGCTGTCAAGTCCTGAAAAAATGGAGCAGCTGAAGTTCGAGCTTGCGGAACACCACCACGACAACAATTTTCTAAAATGCAAGTCCATGGCTGATGTGCTGGCGGTTCACATGAAGAAATTCATATTCACACGGGAGAGATGGGCACAATAATAATAAATGAATTTGGCGCAAACGTGCTATTTTGTAATCTCATATAATTTCTGACAAAACACATAAATGAATTTATTTACCCATACTGGCCGCTTTCTGCTCATGGTGAAAAGGATGGTCGGTATTCCGGAAAATTGGAAAATGTACTGGAAGGAACTGATGCACCAATGCGTCGAGATCGGCATCGGTTCTCTGGGCATTGTAGCGATTATCTCTGTATTCATTGGCGCAGTTTCAGCCGTGCAAACGGCTTATCAATTGGTCAGTCCGGTCATTCCAAAATCGACTATTGCCGTTATTGTAAGAGATACGGTAATCCTTGAATTTGCTCCTACCCTTACCTGTATCGTGCTGGCAGGTGTAGTGGGCAGTAAGATCGCCAGTGAGCTTGGCAACATGCGGGTCAGCGAACAGATCGATGCGCTGGAGATCATGGGTATTAATACGAAAGCCTACCTGGTACTACCTAAAATACTGGCAGCATTGATCGTGATCCCGATGCTGGTAGTGATCGCCGCGATCCTTGGGATCTGGGGCGGCCGCCTGGCAGCTTCTGCATCTGGCATTCTTTCAGCAGAAACATTTGATCGTGGCCTTACCATTGGCTTCATGCCTTATAATGTGACGTTTGCCCTTGCAAAAGCCTATACATTCTCGTTCATTATTTCAAGCATTCCTGCTTATTACGGATATCATGTGCAAGGCGGGGCACTGGAGATCGGAAGATCAAGTACACAGGCCGTGGTAACCAGTTGTATCATGATCTTACTGGCCGATTATTTACTGCAGCATTACTACTCTGACAAATGATTGAAGTAAAAAATATCAAAAAAGGCTTTAACGGAAAAACGGTAATAGACGACGTCAGTGCCACGTTCGATACCGGGAAATGCAATCTCATCATTGGAACGAGTGGAAGTGGCAAAACGGTGATGATGAAATGTATTGTGGGCCTGTTTGAGCCGGATGAGGGAGATATTCTGTACGATGGCGAGAATTTCACAACGATGGTCCAGGATGACCGCAAAATGATGCGCCAAAAAATTGGAATGCTGTTTCAGGGATCAGCCCTTTTCGACAGTATGACAGTAGAACAGAATGTAATGTTTCCGCTGGATATGTTTACGCACCTTTCTTACCGGGACAAAAAGAAAAAGGTTCGTGAAGTACTGGATAAAGTTGACTTGAAAGAAGCCGAAAAAAAGTTCCCTGCTGAGATCAGCGGGGGGATGAAAAAAAGAGTGGGTATAGCCAGAGCCATCGTACTAAACCCACAATATCTTTTTTGTGACGAGCCCAATTCCGGGCTTGATCCCCAGACTTCCTTGTTGATCGATAAGCTGATACAAGACATTACGTTGGAATATAATATCACTACAGTGATCAACACGCACGACATGAATAGTGTGATGGAGATCGGAAATAAGATCGTGTACATGTACCAGGGCCTGAAAGAATGGGAAGGGTCAAACCATGAGATCATTTTCTCAAAAAATGAAAAACTCAATAGCTTCATTTTTGCCTCGTCCTTCCTAAAAGACGCAAAAGACATGCGGATGCTGGAAGCTGCAGGGAAGATCGACGACAACAGGGATATGGACAAACTCCTGAATTCATGAAGAAAAAGACAATCATCTTACTACTTCTTATTGTTTGTACATCATTGGGGGCGCATGAGTTCTGGCTGGAACCCCAAAAATTCTTTTTGAATAAAGGTGAAAACCTGCGCATGAATTTCAGGGTGGGAGAAAATTTTCAAGGTGACAATTGGACGGGCACACAGGCTAGCGTTCAATCGCTTCGTTTGTTTTACGGGAAGATCGAGGACGACCTACACCAGCTCATTCCGGACAGTTTATCAGGCGATTCACTCAACCTGCAATTTTATGATGAAGGCAGTGGTTTGATCAGTTACCAATCGTCCAATAAACACATTGAATTGGAACCTTCAAAGTTCCGGGAATATTTGGAAGAAGACGGATTGAAAGAAGCTATAGCATACCGAAACGAGCACGGTGAGAACGATTCAGTGGGCCGGGAAAATTATCAACGTTGTGCAAAAACATTGTTCCAGGTTGGATCCGTGAAAGACGACGTATATAAAAGGCCATGTTCATTACCGCTGGAATTCATTCCGCTGCAACATCCGTATGGATTGAAGAAAGACCAGTTGTTGACATTCAGCCTTTTGTACGATAAAAATCCATTAGCCGGAGCTACAGTTAAGCTTTGGCATCGGGTAAATGGGAAAACAGAGATGAAAGAACTGGTCACCGATTCAAGTGGCGTTGTTGAACTTCCCATAAAACTTTTTGGAAAATATTTACTCTCGTCTGTGCATATGAAAAGAGTTGATAATGAGGAAAATGCAGACTGGCAAAGCTATTGGGCCAGTTTCACCTGG
>JANMHK010000531.1:0-15711 GCA_031375135.1 Sphingobacteriales bacterium
CTGATTCCCAATAAACAAAATCATTCAAAATAATTGGAACAGATTTGTAAATGAATAATAATGGAATTAAATGCGAAATGTATTTAGCGGTTTTATTAGAAATTAATAAATCATCAAATTTTGTTCTTGTTCTTTTTGCTATAATAGCCATTACGGTCACTAGGAAAAACCTGAAAACAAAAAAAATCAAATAGGCTAAAAACGATAGAATGACAATATTGATTGCTAAACTTGTGTAGGAAGCAAGCGTATCCCCTAAACCCCATTTTCTCGTTAATGGATAGCACCAGCAAAAGATAGCTTCAAGTAGTTTATGCATTTCTCAAATACTTTTTTTCAATATAAAAAGTGCCAAAAGGAATAATGGATGCGATACAAATGATACCGAACTTTCTGATTTCCCATTTTTCTTCGATTTTCAACATGGCCAGATCGCTGCTGGGGTCAGTACCGATGAGTTTTGCGGTGTAGGTTTTCTTGTTGCTTAGGGTAACCTTGATGTCGCTGGCTTCATCAATCACATGGTTATTTGTGATCACGTAGCCATCGTCTGAAACAATAACGCCTGATCCGCTGGCCCTTTGCGGTTGGGACCTCATATTGGGACCGCCAAAGAAATCATCGAAATCGTCGCCAAAAAGATCAGCGAAGGGATTTCTTTTCTGGCTGCTGCCAGACACGTTGCTAATCACTGTTGTGATATGAACCACGGCAGGTATGGACGATTGAGAGGCTTTTGTAAAATCCGTCACGGGATCTGCAGGCGAATTATTATTGTCGAACAATCCGGCATAATTCACAGGTACTTTCGCAGATTCTGCTTGCAGGGTCCTGGGTGGCGCAGTAAAATGGTTATACGCGTACATGGTTCCAACGGTAGTAGCTGCACTAAGTAGAACGACGGTTAGGATTTGTTTAATGCTCATTTTGAAACGAATGTTAATGTTAATCTAGGAAGTCAAATTATATGCCTGTCCAATACAAAAGAAACAAACCTGACTCAATTTCAGTTTACCTGTCGGCCCATTTAACAAACTATTATTAAGGTCTTCGTAGGCAGGCCCATTCCACAAATTTACAGCTATTCTTCGGTCAGGAAAAAATGTCAGTTATTCCAGCGTCACCAGGAATTTAAGCGTATCGACGCCGTCTGCATAGTCGAAGAAACCCGGGCATTGGGCCTGTCCGAAAGCAGTGTAGCCGTGCCCGCAAATCACCTGGACTTCGTCGGGGTTCAAGGCAGATGTAGCGTCATCCGGATGCTTATAGTAAGCGTATTTCAAGTTGGAGATGCCTGCAAAAGGTGAGCGGCCGGGGCTGATCACAATGGAATCGTTGTTGAAATAAGGTTCCCGGTTCATCATATTGACGGTAAGCACATAATCAAAGTTGTTTTTATACTTATGGTTATCAAGAAAATAGTCATATTTCTCCAAGGCCTTCAGCAGGGGGTTAAAATCGTAACCTTCAGGTACCCAGACCTGGGTGATGTTTCTGCAACCAAGGCCATAATAGAGCTGGATGTCATCCGCCAATTGATCGAGTTCAGCTTCGGTTTCGCGACCGTTGAGTATGGCAATTCCGGTTCTGTTCTTACGGATGATATGGGGGTATTTGGCAAAATACTGTTCAAAGTAGCGGGCCGTATTGTTGGAGCCTGTTGCGATATAAGCGTCGCAGCCCTTCAGATGATCTTGAAAACTGACCCATTCTTCCATCGCAGCGTATTGCTGTGTGATTGCATTGACCAGATGCGGCAGCAATACTTTGTCCCGTGAAGAAAGCTTAATGATCTGCTTGTGCCCGGACAGGAAGGTTAACAGGAAATCGTGAAACCCAACCAGGGGGATATTGCCAGCCATAACAATACCAACTGTTTTGATCTGAACGGGTTGATCCGAAATCTGATATCGGTTTATGGCTTCCGTTAGTTTGGAGGAGTTCAGAAACTCAGCGGTAATATTTTTGATGGCCAATTCGATGAATGCGGGTGTGAACCATGAATTCTGATAGAAAGCTTCTTCCCTGGCTTCCTGGAAAGCAATTGGGTTTTCTTTCAGGTAGTGATGCAGCCATTCAAGGATATTGATCCGATCTTTTAAATTCATTATTTTTTTATTAGTTTGTGCTACCTTTATAAGGCAAAAATAAATCCTAACTGACTCCCTAAAAAATCCATTAAACGTATGGCTATCAAGATCACAGAAGAATGTATTAACTGCGGTGCCTGTGAGCCCGAATGTCCTAATAATGCAATTTATGAAGGTGGAGTGGAATGGGCCATAGCCGATGGCACCACCGTAAAAGGAAACTTCACCCTTCTCGACGGTACCATTATTGATTCTGACACTAAAAATGCTCCAGTCAGTGTAGATATTTATTACATCGTTCCCAATAAATGTACAGAATGTCAGGGATTCCACGAAGAACCCCAGTGTGCTGCAGTTTGCCCGGTAGATTGTTGTGTGCCTGACGAGATGTATGAAGAAACCGTTGATGAACTGATGATTAAAAAAGAAAAGCTGCATATCTGATCTCCGGACCATATTTCTTCCCTATGCGATATCTGATCCTACTATTGTTCCTTTTTTCCTCCTGCAGGATGATGAACAGGGAAGAAGCAGAAACCCCTAAGCCGGATGTTTCCGAAATTCAAATCGTTGATTCTGAGTTTTCAGATTATTCCAAAGAGCATGGCATGCGAAAGGCCTTTATGGAATATATTGATGACGATGGTGTGATGATGAAAGATAATGCCCTGCCTTTTAAAGGTGCAAGGGCAATTGACTTTATCTCCAGCATGAATGATTCTTCAGTTGAACTTACCTGGGAGCCTCAGGGCGGTGATATTTCAAATTCTGGTGAACTCGGATACACATACGGGATTTACGAAATGAGGGACGGGAGTGACAAGGTAGAGCGGGGGACTTATGTGACCATCTGGAAGAAACAGGAAGATGGTAAATGGAAATTTGTACTGGATAGTGGTAACCAGGGAATTGGCCGGGATTGAGCTCAACAATATCGAACTAAATTAACTCATGTCTAAACCTCGCATTGCATTTGTTACCGGCGGTTATTCCGGAGAAGCTGTTATTTCTTATAAAAGTGCGATCACCATAGAAAGTAATATGGACCTCGACAAGTTTGAGGTCTATAGAATAAATATTACACCCGAGAAATGGTTTCATCCTGGGAAAGACGGCCAGGAGGTCATGGTCGACAAAGGTGATTTTACACTGACGATCAACAACCATAAGATCAGCTTTGATGCCGTCCTGATAGGCATCCACGGTACGCCTGGTGAAGATGGGAAATTGCAGGGGTATTTCGATCTGCTGGGTCTTCCTTATACATCTTGTGATGCGGCAACTTCTGCGCTTACGATGAATAAAAGATACACGGTGGCCGTTGCAGCATTCAGCGGTGTACATGTGGCAAGGTCCTTGCACTTATTCAGGCATACCCCGGTAACGGGAGATAGTATTTTAAGAGAACTGGCCCTGCCAGTATTTGTGAAGCCCAATAGTGGGGGCTCGAGTATTGGCATGAGTAAAGTAAGCCAAGCTGAAGAGCTTGAAGCTGCCCTGGCAAAAGCGTTTAAGGAAGATGAGCAGATACTGGTGGAAGAATTTATCAGTGGCCGCGAATTTACGATTGGCGTATTTAAAAGTAAACGGGAGATCATTCCGCTTCCGTTCACGGAGATCCTGACCGAAAAGGAGTTTTTTGATTACGAAGCAAAATATGATGGCAAGTCGCGGGAAGTCACACCGGCAGAATGTGACGAATCTGTGGCGATTAAAGTGAGGGAAACAGCAAAGAAAGTATATGCTATTTTTAATTGCAGGGGGATCGTACGGATGGATTTTATTTATCATGAAGAGAAGGATGTTCCTTTTCTGCTGGAGATCAATACGGTACCCGGACAAAGCGCGGCAAGCATTGTACCTCAGCAGGTGAGGGCAATGGGTTGGAATTTGAAAGATTTTTATACAGCGGTGATCGAAGAAGCCCTCGAAAATAAAAAATGAAAACATTGAAGGGGAATTTATTGCAACGTTCGTTATGGGCAAGTATCGCAGCGGGCATTGCGCTTTCGTTGGTGATCCTTTTGCTGTTTCTGCAGACGCTTAATTTCTGGACCAATCATGGCGAATACCTGACCGTGCCTGAAGTCAAAGGAAAGACCCTGGCTGAGGCAACGTTGATTTTAGAGAAAGATGGCTTCGAAGTCATTATCCAGGATTCTATCTACCAGGATACTGTTCCGCCACTTGCGGTACTTAAACAGTTCCCAGATCCGGAAGCAACAGTAAAGGTGAACAGGACCGTCTACCTGACGATAAACCGAGCCACTCCGCCATTGGTAGATATGCCGAACTTGGTGGGTATGAGTTTTCGAAACGCTGAACTTGAATTGAAAGCCAAAGGCCTGAAACTGGGTGATACAACCTACGTTCCTGATATTGCAAAAAATGCCGTGAAGGATCAGAGTTTGAACGGCGCATCATTGAGGCCCGGAACCAAAATACCCATGGGTTCCATCATCTCCCTTGTTCTGGGTGCAGGAATTGGCTCTGAAGAAATTCCCGTACCTGATCTTTTTGGCATGCCTTATCCAGAGGCATTGACTTTGATGGAGGCGAGTGGTATTAACCTCGGCGTTGTACTTCCAGATACTGATCTGAAAGATACTACCGCGGGATTTGTTTACTGGCAAAATCCGCCCCGCTTCAATGACGAAAGAAAACTGAATAGAATCAGGATGGGTCAGATGATGGATCTCAGATTGAGTGCTATAAAACCTGAAAGAACTGATTCTGTTCCTGCACCGCCAGTCGAAAATCAATTTTAATCTTGTGATATGACCAATATAACACCTGAAGAAGTAAAGCAAAGGCTTGAATCCGGAGAGAAACTTAACCTCGTTGATGTGCGTGAACCCGCCGAGAATGAAGAATTCAATATAGGCGGTATGCTTCATCCACTCGGAATGATCAGAAATTTTGAAGTGAGTGAATTGGAACATTTGAAAGACCAGGAAGTGATCCTGTACTGCAGGAGTGGCAACCGGAGTGGACAGGCCGCGATGATGCTGGAGACGATGGGTTTTGCCAATGTTCGCAACCTCGTCGGTGGCATGCTTTCCTGGCACGATAAGTTCAGCCAGTAGGTTCAATTGGCTAATTGGCTCATTGGCTAATTGGCTGATTGTTTTTCGAATAATTCATGGATTTGCTGCAGGGTTTGCTCGTCCGGTTTTTTATCGCAAACATAGTACTTGTAAGATGCTTTATAGCTGCCTCCCGGCGGGATAAAAAATCCCTGGTCAACAACTGGTGTGAAAACCCAGTAGGGCATAGTGGGATGAACCCTGATCTTTTGTGGATATCTGAAATTGGATGGATGACTAAACACCGTTACTGAAGCAGGAGTTCCGTCAATATTTCCAAACACGGATACCCATCTTGCGGTAGTGTGATTCGCCAGGCTGTCTTTCAGGCCTTCACTGGTGAGCACGTTCCAGGGGTTTTGAAAGAATTTTACATTGAGGGGGTCCCAGTTTTTGGTGCCCCTGAATGCCATTCCCCCGTAAATATATTGATCAAGGAAAAGGGTATCCTTAGTGATATTCACTTGTTCTACATGGATATCAAACATAAAGTTGTTGGTCAACGCATAACACCTGATGGTCCATTTTTCCTGTAGTACGGCACCATGGGCCAGGCTGATGTATTCCTGATTCGTAGTCAGTTCCCCATATACCGGACCTGCAAATGTTTGATCAGTGCCAATATGTTTCACCGTGCCTTCGTTACGATGCTGATTCCAAAAATCAACATGGCTATTCCTGAACCGGGCGTTCGCCCAGTTATGGAAGATGGCGTGCTGGTGCGCGTGACTGGCGGGGAAATCATCGGTCATGATCTTTCCGGCAGGACTGTACAACGGATGGATAAAACCACTCCGTTGATAGTTAACAGGACTGTCGGGCGGGGGATAAGCTGTAGCAGCCTGATAAAAGAAAATATTCTTGTCACCGGACCTTGCCATGATTCCTTTTTCAGTTTGCAGAAAATTGATGGCAGGCTGGGTTGGTTCGATTTTTATTAAAGTCATCTCTCTAGGTTCCAAAGATTGAGGAGCATCATTTAGAATGAACCATGCCTGTTGTTGATTCGCCCACTGTAATGGATAGCTTTTTTTTGATATGGGGTCCAATAAGGCATAGCGGCCGTTGCCCGGATGTTTGATGTTAATGCTGATAGGCAGGCCTGTTTGGGCAAAAGCATCTTTGGAGATCAATACCTTTTGAGCCTGCAGCGCAAATGGGAGGGCCATAAAGAAAAAGAGAAACCGCATTTCTGAAAATAACAAAAAAGGCGCAATCATTGATTACGCCTTCTTGTTATTAACCGGAGCTGCTTTCAACCTCCAGTCGAAACCGATCATGGCGCTGGGGCCCATTTTTAAACATCTAAATGATCAAAATTTGATATTTAGTCCAGCCATAAAGTTCATTCCGGCCATCGGGTAGTAATAGTTTTCTGTTTGAAGTGCACCACCATAGTAGTAGGAAAAGCTATACCCGTTAGGTTCATATCTTACATTAAATAAATTATTTATTTGACCAATGACCTGTATTTCCCTGATCAACCTGGTCTTGACCCTATAGCTTAGTCTCAGGTCCTGCAGCAGATAGGGGTCCAGGCTTCTGCTTTCCTTCGCAGTATTATCCAGGTACTGACGGGACACGTACTTGTTCAGCAGGGAGAGTTCGATGTTTTTAACGGGGCTGACATTTAAGGTAGCTCCACCGACCCATCGGGGTGAAAAGGAGATATCGGTTTTTGCCAGTGTTTCGGTTTTTTGCCCACCTGCATCATAATCATCATAATACGCGGTGAAGCCGTTGATCTTATTTTCGCTATAAGCAAGGTTAGCCGAAACATCGAACCAATTCAGGGGTTTCCATCTCGCCGTCAGTTCAATTCCGGCTCTGTAGCTCTCGGGGATATTTGAGCGGGTATAGGCACCTACGTCGTTGATCAGGCCGGTGAGGATGAGCTGATTCTTGTATTTCATATAAAATACCGTCGCTCCCCAGGAAAAATCTGCCGTTTTTTTGCCAATGCCCATTTCAAAGTCATTCAACGATTCATATACCGGCTGTTGTTGGATACCGGCTTCGAAATCATCCCTGTTTGGTTCTTTATTGGCCATGGCGTAAGAGATATACGCGTTCCAATAGTTCTTGTTATAACTCAGGCCGAACTTGGGATTTAAGAAAACCCATTTGTTTTTAATGGTCAGCGCAGGATTGTTTCGAAAGCCGTAGATATCATATTTAACCTGTCTGATTTGAAGGTCTACGAATGAGGAGAAGGACTCTGTCAACTGCTGCTGCCATTTTCCGTAGAGATTCCGGTCGGATTTAAAGGCCTTCAGATCGTACCAGCGGTAGTTATCGGGAAAGCCTGCCTTGGACCAGATGACATCGCCATGATGATGACCATCATACTGGCTCCAGCCGCCTCCGAAAATCAGGTCGGTTTTGTCTTTTTTATACTGAAGGGAAAAATTGTTTCCGTAAAAATGGTTACTGAGCCAGAGCTGGCGGATCAGGTCTGTTTCGGTTAGGGTATCACTACCTGTTATAAAATCATTCAACCCATATTTCTGGTAGGATTCTCCTGCTTTGTACTGTTCATAATAACCTTCACCCCGGGTGTAGAAGGCCGCGAGATTCAGGTTCCAGTTGGGGGAGAGGGTCTTGTTATAAAATAACTGGTAGTGAGTTTGTTTGTAGTTGTCTGTTTCATTAGGGTAAGGACTGCCGGGGCGTTCGGTGCCTGCGGAATTGTATGTTCTGTCGGACTCGAGTTTCGACTCAGGGATCCCGTACCAACTTTGGTAGGTCTTTTCTTTGCCGGAAAATATGTTGAGTCGGAGTGAAGATGAGGCGGTAAGATAGGCTCCGGAAAGGTAGAACGATTGCAAATCAGATGACGCTCGGTCCACGAATCCATCACTGCTGATCCTGGACAATCGTGCGTCGAAGGTAAAATGATTGTTGAGCAGGCCCGTTCCGGCTTTAATCGTGTTTTTGAACGTATTGAATGAGCCGACGCTATTGTTCAATTCCGCATAAGCCTTTTCATTGGTCTCATTGGTGAGCATGTTCATGGTGGCCCCGAAAGCGCCTGAGCCATTGCTGCTGGTTCCTACGCCACGTTGGATCTGCAGGCTATTTAACGAGGAAGCCAGATCAGGCAGGTTTACGAAAAAAATACCCTGTGATTCCGCATCGTTATAAGGGATGCCGTTGATGGTCATATTGATCCGGGTTGGATCGGAGCCTCGGATCCTAATGCCGGTATAACCCACGCCGTTTCCGGCATCGGAATTGATCACTGTGGAAGGCGTTTGATTAAGCAGGAAGGGAATGTCCTGGCCAAGATTCATTTTTTCAATGGCAGCAGCCGAAATGGTTGTTTTGGTGAAGGGGGATTGCTCGGATGCCCGAACGGTGCGGATCTCAACCGGTTTCATCAGCCCAGTGTTTCTTTCCAATTGGATCAGAAATGGGGAATCGACGGGAAACGTGCCCGACCAGGTCTGAAAGCCTACCGAGCTTACTTCTCCGGCTAATGGTACGCGACTATTTGTTTTAAGAACAAAAAACCCGTTTTCGTCAGTGAGGCCGGACTGGCCGGATGCCGCAATGATGCTGGCATTGACAATGGGGGCTGCATTTTTTTCAACCACCCTGCCTTTTACGGTGAACTGGGCATGGACATGAAACGTGGCCGCTGTAACAAGGGCCAACAACATTAATTTTTTCATCTGTTTTTGTTTTGGAACCCATCTCACTGGGAACCAGGTTTACAAAAACAGGAAAGGAGAGTAAGTGAGACTCTGACCTTCCCTGCGCAGGCATTATCCTGATCAGGTTCAACGGGTATGATCTCAGCTTCGGTAAAATGACCTCGGCACCCCGGGAACGAAACATAAAATTAAATTAAATCATATTAACTGTAACAAGAATCTTCCAGGATCGTCTAACTATAAAAGATACCAAATGAATAAGTTGATATTAACGGCAGGATTTGTTTTGACGGCTTTATGGACGATAGCGCAGGAGCGGCTGGTGCTCGATCCGAATGCCGAGGTACGAAATGTAGCAAGCTTCCATGGCGTTTCAGCGTCGGGCTCAATTGATGTATATATTTCTGAAGGCGAGCAAAATGTGGCCATTAGTGCGGCCGACAAGAAAGACCTGGAAAATATTATTACGGAAGTAAAGGACGGGGTCTTGCAGATCAGGTTTAAGGACAGCAAAGGCTGGTGGTCCGATCACTGGAATACGGTGGGCCGGAAATTTAAAGCCTATGTTTCAGCCCGGCAGATCGATTATATTTCTCTTTCCGGATCAGGAAACGTACATATTGAGGGGGTACTAAAAACGCCGAAATTAAAATTTCAAATTTCGGGGTCAGGAAATATTTCTGGTGCCGTGGAAACCAAGGATCTTTTTGTAAAACAAAGCGGATCCTCAAATATTAAATTGTCGGGTTCAGCTACAAATGCAGAATTTGTATGTTCGGGTTCTGGAAATATCAATTCACCAGAACTGGAAACTGAAGTTTGCCAGGTGAAAATGAGCGGGTCAGGTAATGCAGATCTTACGGTGAATAAGTCGTTGTCAGCAGCCACAAGTGGTTCCGGAAATATCAGGTACCGCGGTACGGGGAATCTCGTGAATTCGAGCAGTTCGGGCTCTGGAAGAATTAGGAAGATCTCATAAAAAAATTAATATCGATGGCCATGAAAATCATCTGCTTTTTGCTGCTTGCATCTGTTGCGATGCCATTTTTTTCAGCAGCCCAGGACAAAGTCATTGTGAACGATAAGAATGCCCAGCAGCGCCAGGTGGGCGGCGGTTTCTCAGAGATCTCGGTATCTGGCAGCATCGATCTTTACCTGTCTCCTGACGAGCATGAAGTAGTAGTTGTAAGTGCGAGGGAAGAAGCATTCCGAGACAGGATCATAACACGAGTGAACGGCAACAAGCTGGAGATTTTTTTTGACAGCAAGGGTTTTTCTTTCAAGTCAGACATGCGGCTCAAAGCTTATGTTTCCTTTAGGCAGCTTAACAAATTAACCGCCAGCGGTTCATCTGATGTTTATGTAAACGGACTGATCAAATCAGATCGGCTGGATATTAATATTAACGGATCGAGCGACTTCAGCGGGGCCGTAGATGTGAATAGTCTGAACCTGCATCAAAGCGGCAGTTCTGATTCAAAAATGAGCGGGCGGGCGGGTGTTTTAAAAGTGGATCTTTCCGGAGCCAGTGATATGAAGGCCTTTGACCTGAGCAGTGAGATCTGTGAAGTGATTGCATCCGGTGCCAGTGATGTAAGCATTACGGTGATGAAAGAATTGTCTGTTCATGCTTCTGGCGCGAGTGATGTGCGTTATAAAGGGACCGGCACGGTCAAAGATGTCAGAACCAGCGGCGCGAGCAGTATTAAACTGGTCGATAATTAAGGGGTAGAGCAGCATTAACCAGTAGATAATGAAAGGCGATTCCAAGCTATTATAGAATTAATTTCCCCCGTATCATTTTTTTCACTATTTTTGCTCCCCAAATCGCGAAGTAGAGCAGCGGTAGCTCGTCGGGCTCATAACCCGAAGGTCGGGAGTTCGATCCTCCCCTTCGCAACAAACGTCCCGCGCAAGCGGGATTTTTAGTTTCAGCAAAATGGTAGTACATGTTCAAATCAGGCTTTGTAAATATATTCGGAAGGCCTAATGCGGGGAAAAGTACATTGCTAAATGCACTTACCGGTGAAAAACTGGCCATCATTTCACCTAAGGTTCAAACCACCCGCCACCGGATCAAGTCTTTCATCAATGGCGATAATTATCAGATCATCCTTTCAGACACACCCGGGATCATAGATCCTGAGTATAAGCTGCATGAAAAGATGATGAAGGCTGTGAAAAGCAGTTTGGAAGATGCCGATGTGGCGATCCTGCTGGCCGATGTATATGATGATCCGGAAAAGATGGACAAGGTTTTTACGGATCTGCACCTGAAGGGAAAGGTGATCCTGGTGTTGAACAAGATCGACAAGGCAAATGCCGAGCGGGTGGAACAGGTGAAATCTTTTTTTAGTGCCCGTCCTTATAGTAAAGAGATCATTGCGATATCTGCATTAAAAAACAGGCATACGGGTGATCTGTTGAAATCGATCCTTGAAAAATTGCCGGAGGGTGAACCTTTCTACGACACGGATGATATGACCGATCTTCCCCAGCGGTTTTTTGCTGGTGAATTGATTCGGGAAAGAATATATGAGCTATTTGAGCAGGAGTTGCCATACCACACTACCGTGGTGGTCAGGGAATTCCAGGAAAAGACCTCACTCACGAAGATCGTGGCCGACATCATCGTGAACAGGGAATCTCAGAAAGGGATCGTCCTCGGTGAGAAAGGAAATATGATCAAGAAACTGGGGACTCTTTCCCGGATATCACTGGAAGAATTCCTGGGGCGAAAAGTGTTTCTGGAATTGTTTGTCAAAGTGCGCCCGAAGTGGAGGGAGAACGATATTTTCCTGAAAGAATATGGATATTGACCGAATTAGTTTAAGACAACGTATATGGGTTTTACAGTAGCGATAGTAGGCAGGCCAAATGTGGGCAAAAGCACATTGTTCAACAGGCTCCTTGAACAGCGGAAGGCCATTGTGGAGGATACTCCCGGCGTGACGCGTGACAGGCAGTATGGCGTGGCCGAGTGGGCAGGAAAAAGTTTCAACGTCATCGATACTGGCGGATTTGTGCCCCATAGCGATGATGTTTTCGAACGTGAGATCCGGAAGCAGGTACTCATTGCCGTTGAGGAGGCCCATGCCATCATTTTCATGGTGGATACCGTAACCGGTATTACTGATCTTGACCAGACCATGGCGCAGGTGCTTAGAAAAACCGACAAGCCGGTACTGCTGGCGGTGAATAAAGTGGACAATCATGCCCGCTTTCTGGAAGCACAAGAATTCTACCAGTTGGGCTTTGACAAGATATTTTTCCTTTCGTCCATGTCAGGCAGCGGAACCGGCGAATTGCTTGACGAGCTGGTGCTTCACATTGAACCGGAAAATGAAGAGCTGGAAAACCAGGAGGGCCTGCCCAAGATTTCTATTGTGGGTCAGCCGAACGTGGGTAAGTCTTCTTTGCTGAACGCGCTTGTAGGTGCGGAAAGAACTATTGTAAGTGATATCGCCGGTACAACCAGGGACACGATCCACACGCACTATAAATTGTTCCAGAAGGAGTTTATACTGATCGATACTGCAGGGATACGCCGCAAAAGTAAAGTCAGCGAAGATCTGGAGTTTTATTCTGTGATCAGGGCCATCAAGGCAGTGGACGAGTCTGACGTATGCCTGTTGATGATCGATGCTGAAAAAGGCATTACCCAGCAGGATTTGAATATTTTCAGCCTGGCGGAGAAGAAGGGTAAGGGTATTGTTTTGCTGGTTAATAAATGGGATCTCCATGAAAAAGAGACCAACACGGCAAAAGATTACGAAAAAGAATTGAAGAAGCGACTGGCGCCGTTCAATGATGTGCCCATCTTATTCATTTCCGCAAAGGAGAAGACCAGGATCTTCAAGGCCGTGGAATTAGCCCTTGACGTTTATGAGTCCCGCAAGAACAGGATACCTACTTCCCGATTGAATGAGGTGATGCTGAAGGCCATTGAGGCCTTTCATCCACCAGTGGTGAGGGGTAATCCCATCAAGATCAAGTATGTTACTCAAATACCTACGGTGGTGCCGAGCTTTGCCTTTTTCTGCAATTTCCCGGACGATGTGAAGACGCCCTACAAGAACTATCTCGAGAATAAACTCCGGGAAAATTTCAACTTCAGTGGTGTTCCGGTCAGGATATTTTTCAGAAAAAAATAATTTTTGGGCCGTTATTTGAAAATATTCTGGAAACCGTATACATTTGCGCCACAAATTTTAAAAAAAATTAAATGAAAAAAGTACTTTCCATCTTCGCTATCGCTGCCATGTTCGCAGCTTGTAACAGTGCCACTGATTCTGCAGCTGCTGCTGTTGACACAGCTGCTACTGCTGTTGAAACTGCTGTAGACACAACCGTTTCTAATGTAGCTGCAACTGTTGATTCTGCTGCTGGTGCTATCGCTGATTCTGCAAAAGCTAAAGCTGCAGGTGCAGTTGAAGCTGTTAAAGAAGCAGTTAAAGAAGAAGTGAAGAAGTAATTGAGTTGCTTTATAGATATTGTCCCTCCCGCTAGTCGGGGGGGATTTTTTTTGCCCACCCCATATTTTTTTTTATCAACGGTGATTTTTCAGTTTGTTAATTTTCTTTGTTGTTTTCTTTATCGACGCTGCTTTTTCAGTTTATTGGCAACGGCTTTTTTAGGGTTAGGCTTAGGCTTGCTGCTTTCCGGGCTTTTTCTGGATAACCTTCTGGCCAGTTTGTTGGCAGCGGCCCGAAAGGCCTCGGTTTCCTGTTTTTTGAGATTGATGAAGCTATTCTCCTCAAGTTTGCCAATCACTTTATCCATTTCGGCTTCATTTTCATAAACCATCTTGCGGAAGGGGTTTTCATAATCTTTCAGCCTTGACTGATAGATGCCTTCATTGACCCATTCCATCGTCTTGACCCCTTCCTGAAGAAGGGTGGCAAATAGCGGGGGACTGAGCTGTTTTCTTTTTAACCCGCAAACTTCCATCAGTGAGGCGCTGGCATGAGCAAGCACCTGGTCCTCATATTTCCCCGATTGTTGCCCATAGAATTCATGAATATCGTCCCAGCTTTTTATTCTGCCTGCGTAGATATCCTTTTTGAAGGATGCAAATTCAGCGGCTGGAATGAGTTGGCCGCCAATATTCATCCATGTTGTTCTTTTAGAAATGGGAACCGTTGCCAGGGCCTCAACCGGATCTTTGGCTGCCTGTAAATATTTAAGTAATTGACTGATGCCATAAAACCTGATCATGGCGCGGAATATTTCATAGGCTTTCGGAATCTTCAGAAGCACTACTTTTCGGTCACTGTTTTCAAAACCATCTGCCAAAATCTCCAACTCATCAACTTGCGGGTCATTGGCATCCAGCAGGGCGGCTCCTTTCCTGATGTTGTCCTCTTTCGTTTTGTTGGCGACACCGGTTGACTTATGCCAGGCCCTTCCTGTAAATTCCTGCATCAATTCCAGCGCCGTAAACATTTCATTGATGCAATCGGGGGCGAGGTACGAGGTTTCTATCCGCTGGATTTTTTCGTTTCGCAGATCACGCGCTCCGTATTTCCATTCATTTCGGGTAAGGGCATACATGTTATACATGAACCAGTATGCCGGAACGATCACCAACCTGTTGTTGGGCACATCATCACTGATCAGTGAAAAAGGAATGCGTATGTCCATCTCCGCGGGATAATCGCCTTTGCTAATGATGGTGAATGCCGCAAACCTCGAATTATGTTTAAGGCTGACACAGAGGCCTGGCCAAAATCCTCTTCCCGCCTGAATCTCGCCGTCAGCGCTCCGGGAATTGTGATTGGAACCGACGGTTGCGCCGGCAGCCATATTGGACTGGCCTTCCAGCAATGACGCACAGAGGAATGAATTGTTATGATGTTGTTCGTGAAAAGGGAAAATTAGTGAATTCAGTACTTCGCAACAGGAGATGGTCGCGTTATTGCCCAGGTAAGAATTGATCAGCCTTGCACCATATTTTAATTGTGAGTGTGAGGCCATGATGAAACGCACTGCTTTTACGCCATAGAAAACTTTACACCCAAGGCCAATGATACCATTGACCAGTTCGCACCCTTCACCGATCTGTGTGGGTGCTTCCGCCGAACTGTTGATGGTGAGGTTCTTGATCTTATTCGCGCCTTTCATATAAACGTCCGTTCCCATCCACACATCTTTGATCATCCGGCAATGTTTGATCACTGTTCTGTCGCCAATTTTTCCGTAGTATCCCTGTTGTTTATCAAATTTTTTTTCCGTGAATTGCATGAACTTTTCAAGCAATTTTTCATCGTTCCGAAATTTAGCCCACATGTAGGCATCACCGGGAAGCATGCCGTTGAAAGGAATAATGGCCCGGCCCGCATTTTCATTGCAGACCTCGAGCCAGATGCGGATATTTTCCTGTTCACCGTTCTTTACAATGCCGTTTCCAAATTTTGCGGTATTGGTCGTGGCCAGCTCGTTGACATTAGTGATCATCACTTCATTGCCGATAATATAATGGGCCATGTAGTTCACGTTGTCGATAACTACATTATCGCCAAAGTCGCAGCTGATGATGGTGCTGTTATATAGTCCTACGGGCAGCCGCAGGTTTTTGAATTCAAGAAAAAACGGTTCGAGTTTTCCGATCCGGACCAGGCCGAAAAAGCTGCAGTTTTTTACGAGGTCAGGGTTGAAGGCATCCGACACCAGGAGCTTGTTCCAGTCGTCTGATGTATTATTGTTCCTGACCAGCATTTCAATTTCAAAAGCGGTCAACTGCCGGTAGCTGATGCCGCTTTTGTTCTGCAGGTTACGAAGATGATATTCATCTTTTCCCCGAGGAAGAAATTCGGGGGCCACAAAGGCGTATCCGATTTCGTGGATACGATGTTTTTTGATCTTGTTCATGGGTAGGAT
>JANMHK010000538.1:0-3525 GCA_031375135.1 Sphingobacteriales bacterium
CCTCCACATGTAGCCGGGAGGATAAATGCTTCGATAGTTTCTCCGCATTGACAATTCCGCTTAAATAAATGATCTGTTTAGTTTCGGTGGCTTCGATCTGTTCCAGGAAATTTTTGGCACAGGTGGCTTCCGCCTCGTCAAAACTGCCGGTATTGCTGCTCATGGAATGGATCAGGTAATAAGCCGTGTCAATACCAGTTGGAAGAGTGGCTTCACCCGGGTTCAGAAAATCCATTTCTACGATCTTTAGCCGCTCGTGCGGATGTTCCGATTCGAACCGGGCTTTGTTTCGTACGCAGCAATACAGTTCATGGCCTTGCTCTAACAGAACAGGAATTAATCTCTGCCCGATATACCCATTGGCCCCTGTAATTAAGATGCGCATTGTTAAAGATAACATTACGGTCACGGTATTGTTCCCTTCGTCAATTCTAAGATGAATAAATTGCGGCGGAAACTTTAACTTGAGCAACCTCTAATACTATAGTATGAAAATGAATTTTTTCTTTGCAGCAATGTTACTCGCATTGTCCTCCATTGCCCAGAAAGCAGCCGTGCCTGCTCAGCCGAAGATTGAGAACGTGATCATCATCACTACAGACGGCCTGCGTTGGCAGGAAGTGTTTGGAGGGATGGATGATGTACTTGGAAAGGATAGAAAGTATAATCAGAACGACAGCAGTTTTATTTATGAGCAATATTGGAACGCCGATGGTGATGTAAGAAGGACCTTACTGATGCCATTTTTATGGAAGACGATCCAGGATCAGGGCCAGATCTATGGCAACCGGTGGTTGGGAAATAAAGTGAACAATGCCAATCCTTATTGGTTTTCATATCCGGGCTATAGCGAGATCATGACGGGCTATGCGGATACGGCCATCAATACAAACGAATATCCTCCAAATCCCCACGTTACCCTGCTGGAGTATTTGAACCAGCAACCGGAATATAAAGGCCGCGTTGCTGCATTCGGAGCATGGGAGGCGTTCGACAGGATCCTGAATGAAAGTCGTGCTGGCTTCCAGGTAGTATCAGCGTACGACACTGTGAAAGGGAAATTGAACGAAAGGCAAAAACTGATCAACAGCATGATGGCCAATACAACCCGGCCTTTTCACAATAGCGAATGTCTGGATATTTATACCCATTACTCAGCCATGGAATACATGAAGCTGAACAAGCCCAAAGTATTATACATCGCGTACGGAGAAACAGACGAGTGGGCGCATCACCAGCAGTACAGAAATTATCTCGATGCGGCAAGGCAGGTAGATAAGTGGATCGCAGAGATCTGGAATTATGTTCAATCAACACCGGGGTATAAAAACAAAACGGCCATCTTCATCACAACGGATCACGGGCGTGGTGATAAAGTAAAAGAACAATGGCATTCGCATGGTCAGAGCGTTGCAGATGCCAGCGAGATCTGGTTTGCCGTGTTGGCTCCAGGATTACCTTCAAAGGGTGAAGTAGAAGCGCCAATGCAGTTATATCAAAAACAGTTTGCCCAAACCATTGCCAAATTACTGGGCAAAACATATACCGGTACACATCCGATTGCGGAAGCCGTGAAAGAAGTTTGGTGAGGCCCGCTGGATTTCCCTGAACATATTAATTTTCATATATTCAAGGAACATCCTGCCCGCACCCAAACAATTTATGCAGCTACTATTTCGACAGGGCATTTTTATATCGTTTTCCATCTGTGTTCTGCAAGCCTGCGTCCCTCAAAAGGCGCAAGCCCAGTACAATCCTTTCTATGTTCCTCAAACCCTTCTGGACCGGGATAGCCTGAAGCAGGTCATCAATACAACGAAGGACCCGATACAAAAATTAATCGCGCTTCGGGAGATGGCCCATCCCTACTATGAAAATAAACGGGATAGCGCCCTTTACTACTTTGAACAAACCATCGCAGTGGCAAGGCGCATCGATTCCAAACTTTGGGAAGCCGATGCCTGTACTTCGATAGGCTTCTTATCATATGTCCAGGGCAATTATCCCCGGGCAAGGCAGTTTCTATCCCGAGCCATGACACTGGCTGAAGACCCGAACAGCGAGAAAGGGGAATGGAAAGCTAACCCTTCCGGGTTTGTCAGTCCTAATCAAGCCAGGCTTAGTATTCTTGCCCGTTGCTATCAACACTTGGGCGGGTTATATGGTTTCGCCGGCAATTTCAAGGAGAATGCAGATCTCGAATTCCAATACTTTCGCCGGGCATTGGAGATCGCCACGTCTCTCGGTGATAAGACGATCATGGGCATCATTAACATGAATCTTGCCCGGCATTTTTCCTACGGCAATCAGTTAGATTCTGTCATATTCTATCATAAACAAGCCGCTGCGTTGATGAATAGTGCGGGGTACAAGCGCTATCTCGGAGCCAATATGTTTTATCTCGGTGAAGCTTATCGGCGCCATCAACAACCTGATCAGGCGGAAACCTATTATTGGTCTGGAGTAGAGGCCAGCAGGGCCGTCAATAATACACGTTCCTTGGCTGATAATGCATTGGCTTTGGCAAACCTGAAACAAGCAAAAGGAAAAGCTGATTCATCAATTTATTATGGAAGATTAGCCGCTGTTAATTATAGCTTCAACTCCATCCTCTCGGGATTGGCGGAATCTTATGCATCCCAGTCTTCTGCATTCAAATCAGCGAATAAAATCGATAGCGCTTTTTATTACCAGGGGCTGTCACTATCTACCCGGAAGGAACTGGATGCCGATGAGAAAGCGCGTCGCTTCCAGCAGTTGAGCTTCGATGAGCAACTCAAGGCACAGACCGCCCGGGAAAAAGAACAGCTCGACCGCAATAAGCTCATCACAACAATATTGTTGGCCGGACTGGCCATCCTCTCCGTGATTGGAATTTTTCTGTGGAGGAATAATTTGCTTAAAAAGAAAACGAATCTGTTGCTTGGCGAGAAGAATCGTGAATTAGAGATCGAGGGGGCAGTGGAGCGGGTTCGTGCCCGGGCCATGGCCATGCACAATACCTCTGAACTGCAGGATGTGATACAGACGGTGCACCAGGAGTTACTCGCTTTGAATATTGCTATTCATGGTGGTTCTTTCATTGTGATTAATAGTGATATCGATGACGAACTACTGTGCTGGGGCGCAGGGGGGACAGCAGATACTACCCAACAGGTACATGTTCCGAGGTATGAAAAACCATTTTGCACAAACATTATAGACCGGATAAAACAAGGGCCTGAATTTTTTACGGAAGAGTATACACAAAATGATAAGAAGGAATTCTTCAGTTTTCTTTTTGAGTATGAACCCTGGTCAAAGCTGGAAGCGAAACAAAAAGAAGAAACACTTTTAAGTCTGGGAGGATACACCAGATCTTGTAGCGTATCTCCTTACACCAGTATTTTCATTGTCAACCATTTTGGCGTAAAGTTTTCGGAGGATGACAATGATGTATTGCAACGTTTCGGAAAAGTTTTCGAGCAATCTTATACTCGCTTCCTTGACCTTCAGAAAGCAGAGGCTCAGACAAAAGAGGCCCAG
>JANMHK010000025.1:0-12860 GCA_031375135.1 Sphingobacteriales bacterium
CTTTTATTTCAGCGTCAGTTCTTTCGATGAACTGTTTAATGTTGGCCAGCCGGGAATGCATGATTCAATGGCCCACTTGTACCGGTACTTACCGGGCTTTACGGATGACATATCTACGTCTATGCTGAACGAAGAAGGTTCATCCTTGTGATATAGGGCAAGGAATTTTTTTCCGGGCAGGCAGTAGGCTACATCGTTATCATGGGCATATAGTGCAAGAAAAACCGTGGTGTTGCCTTTAGCAAAACGAGTATTTATGTTACCCAATAATCTTGCCCTAAGAACTTTGTCAGGTCGGATCTCAGCTGCGATATTCTCCTTTAGGAAGATATTGGAATGCGAGTAAAACGAATCGACAATTTTTGAATGCATGGGTTTGCGTTCGTTAGGCAGGCTGTCGGTGAATATGCCCAAGTCATCGGGATAAACCAACAAAACTCTTTTCCCCTGCAGATCATCTTCCAATGGCCAGAAATTATAATTGCTTCGGCGGTATTGGATGGTGTTTAATGAGAACGATGGTCTTCCGGAATAGAACCAATATTGTGAAGCCCGTTGATAAGAATTTGGGAAAACAACGGGCATCCATTTAGCGCTGTCTTTAATCGCTATTGCCCATTCTTTTGTTTTATGGAACTCATCTTTTTTCAGCCAGCTTGCCGGTTTGACATCAGCCATCATATAGATCCTTGTCGCAAATACAATCAATAAAGAGGGCACCAATAACCAGTAGGCCCATTTCCGAAGCTGTTGTTTTTCAACGAGCTGTTGGTGGGCCAATACGATCAGGCCAACAAAAGCGGGCACTGTCCAGTTCGCTTCAGACCGACCCTTGAAGGTGGCTAGTAGGAACAGGCCGAATATGCCTACCGTTGTCCACTTCAGTGTTTTCTCAAAATCGTTTGAGGGCTTTTTTGCAAACGCAGCATATAAGATCAGCCATCCAATCAGGGGACCTGCCAGTAGGATCTGACCCACGAAGTATTGAAGGGTAAATTCGAATTGATATTGTGTAGCATTTCTTTCAAAAAGATGGTAGTTGACGGAGGGCAGGCCATGTGCCAGCTGCCAGATAATATGTGGCAGAAATAAAAGCAGCGATACTGTTGCAGCCAGGTAGGTTTGCCATTTTTTAAATAAGCTCGGATTTGCCATCAATGTAAAGAAGACGATCAGGATGCCATGGTACTTGCTATAAAGCATGCAGGCAATGACGAGACCGAGGAGCAAACTGTTTTTCCAGTTAGGGCCCGCGAGGAATTTTTTGAATACGGTGAAATAGAGTGCGATAAAAAACATGAGCGGCAGATCGGGAACTGCCAGTATACTTCCGATCTGAAGCAAGAACATAGATGCGGCTAAGGTGTAAAACAGCAGATCGTTTCGTTTTTCGCAGAGCTTGTCGATCAGATATAGCGTAAGCGTGCTCATTAAAACGATGAAAATTCGAACACCTAATTCGTTATGAAAAAGGCTATCTCCGGCTTTGATCAAAACGGCGATCATCGGCGGATGGTCATAATATCCCCAGTCGGGAAATTTTGAATACACCCAATAATAGGCTTCGTCGTCAAGCAGGCCTGTATTTTTTGCCAGCAGCAGGTTCAGGAAAAGCCAGAAAAAATAGAACAGTTCCCGGGCCTTTGATTGGCCTAAGCTTTTTAAGTTCATGGAGTAAGGTTAGGAAGAAAATGGGAGATGCCGGCAATGGCTGCTTCTAATCGTTCCTCATCATTGCCCGAAATGTGCACCCAGGGGCAATCCTGATTTACGAGGATATCTTTATACATCAGGTAAAGTTGTTGCCGCGTATCATGGTCGGGGTACTCGCGAAGTTCATCCTTAGTCCAGGGCAGGTCCGTATTACAAAGCAAGTAGAGATCATAGGGACGATCCACGATCTGGTCGATAATATAGGGATGACAGTTTCCGAAAACAAATTCGCACCAGACCTTCATCACATACATATTCGTGTCTATGAATAGGGCAGGAGAACTGGTAATCTTTTGTTTCTGATCATTCCATTCTTTCATGGCGAGAATGGCGTATTCGTCTTCCAGTGCCAGCTGACCTCGGGCAATGGTCAGGAGATCATTGTAGTCATACTCCCGTCCATAGTTGATCAGGTATTCCCTGGCGAACTCCGGGCACCAGGGTGCGTTGAAATGCTGGGATAGTTCTTCACACAGTGTGCTTTTGCCCGTTGATTCCGGGCCGATGACCACAATTCTTTTAACCGTGGATTCGGCCGTGGCCTCATTGGCTGAAGGTTTGGGCTTATCTACAGATATCGTAGCTCCTTTATTCAATGTATTGACAATTAATGCTGTTTCCGCGGAGAGGAATTAGCAAATTAGTCAATTAGCTAATTAGCCAATTGTCCTCTGGCCCTTTTGGACCATTCGATCAATCCTGCTACCGCGAGGATCAGCAAAATAAAATAATAAACGCTTGTGAACACATAACCCTTCACAAAATATAGGGGGATGGAAGCGATATTGGTAGCGATCCACCACCACCAGCTTTCCACTTTCTTACGGGTCATCAGCCACATGCCTGTAAATGCTGAAGCCGAGGCAAAGGCATCAGCTGCCGGAATAGCACCGGGAGCAAATTCTTTTTGCAGATAGTTCAGCGCGAAATAGATGAGCAGATATGAGCCCGCGAAAAAGCTGAGTTGAGCGATCCAGCCTTTACGATCGGAGAACATCACGTGCACAATGGTTTGCCTGGATTCATCTTTCCTAAGCCAGACGGCCCAGCCGTAGATGCTCATAACGGTATAGTAAAAGTTGACCGAGGCCTCTCCGAAAAGCTGGCCTTTCAGGCTCAGGTAGATATATATGATGGTATTGATGAGGCCAACCGGATAGACCAAAATGTTTTCTTTTCGGGAAAACCATACGCTGGCAATGCCTGAAACCACTGCAATGGCCTCGAGCCAGGTAGTTTGCAGCAGGCCCTGAATGAACGAATTCCAAATCTCCTGCATGGGCTCAAAAATCAAAACAAATATTCACAACAAGAAATTTCATATTTGTAAAAAGGATCGTCATGAAGATATCTGTACTTGGAGCAGGGATGGTTGGCCGGGCAATGGCTTTAGACCTATCGTGGAACCACGAGGTGACCGTTTTTGATTTTAGTGAACATAACTTGTCGCTCTTAAGGCAGCGGAATGAAATGATCAATACTTTTCAGGCGGATCTGCGCAATCATGCACATTTTGCTGAATGGTTTAAAGCAGCAGATATCGTCTTGATCGCTGTGCCCGGCTTTATGGGCTATGAAACGGTAAAAGCGGTGATTGAAGCAGGAAAGAATGTTGTCGACATTTCATTTTTCCCTGAGAATGCACTGGACCTGGATGAATTGGCTAAGAAACACGGCGTTACCGTAATCACCGATTGTGGTGTGGCACCCGGTATGAGCAACTATATCATTGGGCGCTATAATGAGGAGATGAAGATCGATGCATTTGAGGTATATGTAGGCGGACTTCCCAAGATGCGTAAAAAACCATTTGAATATAAGGCCCCGTTTTCACCCGTGGATGTGATCGAAGAGTATACAAGGCCTGCGCGCATCATGGAAAATGGGCATATTGTAGTGAAGCCCGCGCTGACGGAATTGGAGTGGATGAACTTTGACGAGCTGGGCACGCTGGAAACATTTAATACAGACGGCCTGCGCTCATTGCTTTTTACCATGCCGCATATCACCAATCAGAAAGAGAAAACACTTCGTTACCCTGGTCATGTTGATTTAATCATTGCCCTGCGTGAAGCTGGATTTTTCAGTGAAGAGGCCATTGAGGTGAATGGTCAGCAGATTAGCCCGCTACAGTTCACATCTCGCATACTTTTCAATGAATGGAAGTTAGGGGAAGATGAAGAAGAGCTGACCGTGATGAAAGTGATCTTACATGGTGAGGGCAAAACGGTAACGTACAGTATGCTTGACCGTTATGACCCCGTGACGCGGACCTCTTCCATGAGCAGGAGCACGGGGTATGTGGCCACCGCAACGATCAATATGTTGGAAGCAGGCCTATTTACTGAACGAGGTGTGTTTCCCCCCGAGTTGGTAGGTAAACACAAGGCCTGTTTTGATTTTGTACTTGGGTACTTAAAGGAAAGAAATGTAATTTGGGAAAAGCATTAAGTCATAAATAGCTAATCATTTGGTCCGGCCCTGCTAACCTAAAAAAATTGTCATGAATACAATTGCACAGATCCTGATTGCAGTAGTAGCGGTAGAACATCTCTACATTTTGTGGATGGAAATGTTTGCCTGGGAATCGGTAGGTAAGAAAGTATTTAAAGGAGCGCTGGCGCCGGATATGTTTAAGCCAACAAAGACTTTAGCTGCTAATCAGGGACTTTATAATGGGTTTCTGGCAGCAGGACTAGCATGGACATTCTTCATTTCAGATGAAGCATGGAAATTGAACGTATCGATATTCTTTTTGAGCTGTGTTGCTGTCGCGGGAATTTATGGCGCCCTGACGGCGAGCAGGAAGATCTTTTTTGTGCAGGCCTTGCCGGCGCTTATTACTTTGGCCTTCGTGTTATTGTTGAGGTAATCTTCAAATAAAAAAGGCCGAACCGCAGTTCAGCCTTTTTCATATGGATGAGTTCTTATTATTCTGCTTCTGCCACAACCTCTTCAACTTCGGGGATCATTCGCTTCATCATTTGTTCGATACCGGCTTTCAGGGTGATCATAGATGATGGGCAACCTGAGCAACTGCCTTGTAACATCAGGGTCACTACGCCGTTGTCGAATTTCTTAAATTGGATAGCACCGCCGTCCATTTCAACCGCAGGCTTAACATAGTTCTCCAGTAGTTCTTTAATGCGCTTCACCACATCACCGTCTTCGGAGAGAACGATGTTATTATTCTCTTTTTTCGCTGTTTCAACCACCTGATCCTCATTGATCACGATCTTACCTTCTTCCAGATAGTCTTTCAGGAACTGGCGAAGCGTTGGCTTCACATCGTCCCAATCGGCATCTGGCATACGGGTGATGGTCACGAAATTACTCGCAATGAACACTGCTTTCACAAAGGGGAAGCCGAATAGCTCCACCGCCATGGGCGAGGGGTTGGCCGACTCCACGTCGGGGAAATCGATGCTTTTGCCCGGGTAAAGCAGTTTGTTTGCCACAAACTTCATGGTTTCGGGGTTTGGCGTCATTTCTGTGTATATGCTGATCACGGGACTTCCGGTTTGTATCATAATTGCCTGATTTGAACGTACAAAATTAAGAACAACCGGCGCTATTTTTTGTTTAAGTCCGTTAAAGGCCTCCAGCGGGCGGATTATTTTCCAAATTCGTAAACTGTCCTATCTTTCCCGATAAATCTAAACATATGTTATCACCGATCATAGAAGCAGCACTGAATCAACAAGTTGTATTAGAAGCGGAATCTTCCCAGATCTACCTGGCGATGGCTTCATGGGCAGAAGTACAAGGCTATGAAGGGATCAGTAATTTCCTCTATAAGCACTCTGACGAAGAGCGCACTCATATGCTCAAGCTGGTGAAATTCATCAATGAGCGCGGCGGGCACGGGATCATACCGTTGCTTTCACAACCTCCTGTGAAGTACGAAGGCATCAGGCCTTTGTTCCAGATGGTGTTGGACCACGAGATCCATGTCAGTGCAGAGATCAACAAAATGGTGGACATCTGCCTGAACGAAAAAGACTACACCACACATAACTTCCTGCAATGGTATGTTAGCGAGCAGATCGAGGAAGAAGCCCTGGCGCGTAAGATCATCGACAAGCTTAGGCTGATCGGGGATGATAAAGCAGGGCATTATATGTTTGATCGGGATCTTTCGACAATTGGGAATTGACGAATTGGCGAATTATCGGATTTGCGAATTGGTGGATTATTTTGGCGCGCAAAGTCTGCAATCCGTCAATCCGCCAATTCGCCAATCCGTAAATCGGCCCGGAGGGCCATCTGCCCGAACGACTGCTTAACAGGCGTTACGGTATAGCCTGCCTGACGAAGCAAGTTGATCAGACCATCTTTTCCAGGAAGATGACCCGCGCCTACGGCAAACATCTGGCTGCCTTGTTTCATGGCCAGTTCGATGGGGGAAATCCAACTCTGATTTCGATTGACGAGCAGGATATCTTCAAAGCCTTTCCACTCCGGCGACTCGCTCATTTGGTTGGAGAGCTTACCGAGGTCTTCTTTTTTATACGAGTCGATCATCTCAGTCAATTGCTTCCGTTGCTCGGGCATGGTACGGATCATCTCCAGTATCATTTTTGCTTCTGTAGAATCGGGGATCTTATCGAACACCGCCATCTGCGTTTCGATTGTTTCGAGGCCCTTAATTTCTTTCTTCGAAGCTTTAGCCATCTCCACGAATTTCTGCTCATAAGATTCATTTGCTTCGCAGGGCAACATGCGCGTGTACAACAAACTCATCAGGGCAATAGGCTTCAATCTATTGATCATCATCATCGGCATACCCAGCGAATCTTTCACGTATTTGGAAATGAATTCGTAGTCAGGGGCACTCATTAGATCCTTTAGGGATTTGTCTTTCATCATGGCCAGGGTGGCCATCTTCATCAGCATGGACGGATCATCCATATCGATCTCCAGGTATATATTTTTCGACTCGGAAAATTTTTCTTGCAAGGTATTAGAGAATAGAAAATCTTCTTTGCAGATCATATGAATCGTGCCATATATGTAGGAAGGCGACTGCAGATCTTTTCCCGAAACGGTCCACAGCAGTGCATTTTCGATGGCCGAACCATTATCCTTCTTCGCTGTAGTTGTTGTTTTTTTTGCTGTACTGCACGATACCAATACCAGCAGTACCACGATCCACTTCGTCACCATAAATTATGATTTGAATGAAGTTAACAATTTGATTCAGGAGTTATTGCCCTCGTCTTCCGTCTGCAGCAACATTTGTTTTAGTTGTTCAACATGTTTACCGTACAGCTTTCTAACATACCATTTATTGATATAGTAAAAGATGATGGTGGGTATGGTCATCCACAACAGAAAGACTGCAACTGCTTTAAAAATACTGACCTGATCAGAGGGCAATAGAAATATTTTGTTTCTGTCTGGCGCAATAAAAGCATACTCGAACCAATAAAAGAAAACGACGAGGAGCGGCAAAATTGCGGTGCCAGCGAGCACGTAGAATTTTGTATATTTTTCAAGTACGCCTACCTGTTTGGTGAGATTACTTTTTACCTGGCAGGCCATACATTCTATATTATTCAACAAACGATATTTTTTATAATAGTATAAGCAGAAGAACAGTCCGATGAACAAATACAATACAGAAATTGAATAGAATTTTCCGTGAAAGGCAGTTAAATAGTAGATAATGATGGCAGCATAGAGTATGATCACAGCGATCAGCTCCATCGTTAAATGACGCTTCATAGTGGCAATAGGAGACCTTGATTTCTTGCCTAATAATGATCGCACCTCCTGCAAGGGCTCATCATTTTTCTGGCTCTTCCAGGCATCTTTAAATTCCTCAAACTCCATATTCTGGTTTTTGAATAGTTTTTTTAAGTTTCTCTTTGGCCCGCGCCATTTTTACCCGTAAGGCACCTTGCGATAGACCCAGAATTTCTTCCATTTCCTCATATGAGTGGTCCTCCAGAAAAAGCATGACTACCGCGCGGTCAATTTCAGGCAATTCCTGGATAGCTCGGTACAGGGCGCTTAACTGTTCTTTTTTTAACGCATGGTCTTCCTCGGCTGCTTCTGGTATTTCTGCCTGATCCATAAACACCAGTTCTGTTTTCTTCTTTCTAATGCCCGAGATCGCCGTATTCAACGCGATCCTGTAAAGCCAGGTGCTGAATTTTGAGAGCCCTTTGAAAGAAGGCCAGGCCTTCCATAGTTGCACAACGATCTCCTGGAACAGGTCTTCCCTTTCAGTGGGCTGACGGGCATAGATCGAGCAGATCTTAATAATGATCCCCCGATGCTGTTCTATCAGCGCCAGAAACTCTTGCTGTGACCCGTTTTGGTGCATCCGTCTAAGATAAGTAGAGGAAAGGAAGATATTGTTACAGCGGGATGCTTGTTTTTTAGCCTTGATCTTTTGTAGATGCGTATAAAACCGTTTCTATTTTTATCGGACCGCTAATCCAGAAATAGCTAAGTGCTAACAATAACGGATACTATTTTTGGGCAATTATAAGAACAACAAATGAGCATAAGAATTTTAGCCCTGTTTCTGCTAACAGCGTTGGCAACAGGTTGTAGTAAAGATTCATTTAGTCCTGCAAAGGATCCTTCTTCTGATTTTGTACTGAAACGTTACCGTGAATTTCCCGGCGGGCAATCAACCCTCGATGTTGAACGTGCCCTGAATATCGATGATGCTACAAGCTTCAATGCGCAAATCCAAATAAAGGATCAGAATCTGGTACTGACATTGGGCGGACGAAAAGTAAATACTGTGGAGCCTAAATTGTCCGCATCGATTGTGTTTTTACGACAAACCGATATTTCTAAAATTGCAGGGCTTTACAAGTTCCCCGATGATCTGGCCAAGATGGATGTTTATTTTCTGGAGAATACCCCAACTGGTTTTTACGGGAGAAGTTATCCCGCATCCGGGACGATCGACATAAGGTACGACGCTACTACAAAGACATGGGGGGGCACCATTACCAAGCTAAAGTATGAGATTCCCTTCCGTGCGGATTATAATTACGAGGAAATGAATGGCGAATTCAGTCACGTGAAATTCATCCCTCAATGATCCGCAGCTTCGCGTAGTTCAGCATGATCTTTTTCTCGCCATTCTGGTCGAATTGAATGGTGGCGATGGGATTATGAGCGGCACCTTCCATTTTCAACACTTCCCCAAAACCGAACTTTTGGTGTTCTACCTTCATTCCTGCCTCCAGCGCAGACGTATCACTGGCTGCAAAGTCGGCACTCGGTACATGTTCCACTACTTTAGGCGGGGCTTTCGGCGGCATATAAGAGGGCGTAGGCTTTGGCGGCGCACCATAACGTTGTTCCGCTTCCCATGCCTGGCCTTTTGAGTTGGCGGGCTTCGAAGAGGGTGCCTGGTTTCTCCAGCCCCCATGCATGCGTTCGTAGGCGCTGCCACCTGGTCCTGCCTGGTTGCGGAGGCCACCACCAGCGAAAGAGCGGTCAATAAATGCTTCGGGCAGTTCGTCAATGAATCGCGATGGCTCATTCTGAACCAGAGAGCCGAATTTATATCGCGTGTTTGCATATGTGATCCACAGCCTTTTTTTGGCCCGGGTGATCACCACATAGAACAACCTTCTTTCTTCTTCCAACTCTTCCCTGGTATTGATGCTCATGGCATTCGGGAAAAGCATTTCTTCCAAGCCTGCCGCAAATACGCAAGGGAACTCGAGTCCTTTTGCAGCGTGTATGGTCATGAGCTTTACCGTATCTGCATTCGGATCCTTATCATCTGCATCGGTCAGTAACGTGATCTGTTGCAAATAGGCACCCAATGATTTACTGATCACTTCACCTTCCTCATTATCCGGACTCTCCACCCATTCTTTGATGGAGTTCAACAACTCCTGCGTATTCTCATAGCGTTGCATGCCTTCCGTCGACTTGTCGTTAAACAGCTCTTTCACAATATTGGTTTGTTTCCCAACATGAATAGCTACGTCATAGGCGTTTTGATTTTCGAGCATCGAAGTGAAGCTCTTGATCATGGTCACGAAATTTTCAATCGCTTCGAGTGTATTGGATTTAAAACCGTAAGATGCTGCGTTGCAGAGCACCTCCCACATGGTGATGTTATTCTCATTCGCCATCAACACCAGTTTATCTAAAGTGGTTTTGCCGATACCGCGAGCTGGATAATTGATTATTCTTTTCAGCGCTTCTTCGTCACGCTGATTTACAGAGATACGGAGATAGCCAATGAAATCTTTGATCTCTTTTCTTTGATAGAAGCTGATGCCACCATAAATGGTGTACATGATATTCATCCTTCGTAGTGCTTCTTCAAAAGCACGACTCTGCGCATTGGTTCTATATAAGATGGCGAAATCGCGGTTATGATAATGATTTCTGAGCTTTTGTTCCTGGATGGTATCTGCAACAAATTTTCCTTCATCGTTGTCGGTTGCCGTGCGGATCAAATTGATCTTATCGCCCAGGTCGTTTGCGGTCCACAGTTCTTTTGGGATCTGCCCTTTATTATTGCCAATGATCTCATTGGCCACACTGATGATATTTTGTGTGGAACGATAGTTCTGCTCCAGTTTCACCACATGAACATTGTCGTAGTCTTTCTGAAACTGCAGGATGTTTTGTATGGTAGCTCCACGGAAAGAGTAGATCGATTGTGCATCGTCGCCCACTACGCAAACATTTTCGTAGGCAGCACCCAATAATTTGATGATCTCGTACTGGGCCGGATTGGTATCCTGGTACTCATCGATCATGATGTATTTGAACTTGTGCTGGTATTTGTGAAGCGCCTCGGGAACGATACTGAGCAGCTCATAAAATTTAAGCAGCAGGTCATCAAAATCCATCGCGCCGTTTTTAAAACAGCGGGCCACATAGGCTTTGTAGATCTGTGCAATCGCGGGACGATTGGAACGCATGTCTTCCTGCTGCAGGGCGTAATCGCTCGCGTAATCATTGGCGTTGACCAGCGCATTCTTGGCAGATGAGATCCGGTTATAGACCGTGTTGGGTTTATAGTGTTTATCGTCCAGTCCCAGTTCGTTGATCACCGTTTTTACAACGCTCTTGGCATCGTCGGTATCATAGATGGTGAAATTGGCAGGATATCCGATTTTTGGGGCTTCAACCCGAAGGATTCGCGCAAAAACGGAGTGGAAGGTTCCTATATATAAATTTCTTGCTTCGCTTCCGCCCAGGATATGCCCTACCCTTTCCTTCATCTCCTTCGCCGCCTTATTGGTAAACGTAAGGGCAAGTATGTTAAAAGAGTCTACGCCATTTGCCATGAGATGGGCAATACGGGTTGTGAGTACCTTGGTTTTTCCACTGCCCGCTCCAGCCACGATCATCTGGGGTCCCTCCATATGTAATACCGCTTCACGCTGCCGTTCATTCAACCCGGCGAGATAATCATTCATCCCGTAAAGTTAGGAGGAATATCGCGCAATTTGACAGATGTGGAAATGTGTAGGAGGACCTTCTCCCGGCATTTACAGAAAGAATAATTAACTTGAATATGATGCCTGACCATCGGAGACCACATTCAAGGGCTGACTATATGAATGGGGCACCCGTATCAGTTAACAAAGTTCGCCGGCAGTTAAAAAGATAAAATAACCAACATGAGAATATTATTTTTTATCCCACTCTTAGTTCTAACGATGACTACACAAGCACAAAGCAAACAGGAGACGGAGGTTGCCAATACCGTAGAACGTTTACGTAAAGCCATGGTAGACGCTGACGGACCTGCACTTACTGCCATTGCATCCGAAAAACTGAGCTATGGTCATAGTGGCGGACTCATTGAAGGCAAACAGGAGTTTGTTGAAAACATCGTCAGTGGCAAATCGGACTTTGCGAGTATTGAACTAAAGGAGCAATCTATCAGTATAAGTGGAAACGTAGCACTGGTAAGGCATGAGCTGCACGCTAAAACTATAGATAAGGGAAAGCCCGGCGAAGCGCATATCAGGGTTTTACTGGTATTTCAGAAGCAGGGCGGCAAGTGGCTGATGCTTGCCAGGCAGGCGGTAAAGATCGTGTAGTTATCCTCCGTACATGTTTGGACTAACCGCAGCACCCGTTGCATGCTGAACAAGGCGCAACAGAAAAAACTTGAAAAATATAATGAGACTGATCTTCAGAATGGTTTTGATCGTGATGCTATCGGCGGCTCTGCAGAGTACAAACGCCCAGGAGCCCTTGTCACAACAGATGGCAAAAACCGTTATGCAGATATGGAAAGATTCTTTTTCCCTGGATGGCAAAACGCCGAAATGGTCGTACGACATGGGTGTGATCTTAAAGGGCTTTGAAGGAATTTGGGCAAATACCGGCGATGTCAGGTACTATCAATATATCCAGAAGCAAATGGATTATTTCGTGAAGGATGATGGCAGTATCAAGGCCTACAATGTCGACGAATATAATATTGATCATGTTAACAACGGCAAGCTCATCCTGCTACTATATCGAGTAACCGGTAAGGAGAAATACCTGAAAGCGGCCAAAATGTTGAGGGAACAATTAAGAACACATCCGCGAACCAAAGAAGGCGGATTCTGGCATAAAAAGATCTATCCAAACCAGATGTGGCTCGATGGCTTGTACATGGGCGCGCCGTTTTATGCAGAGTATGCATTTATTTCAAAGGACGATTCCGCGTTCAATGACGTCGCGAACCAGTTTATGCTGATGGAAAAAAACGCACGCGAGCCCAGAACGGGCCTGCTCTATCATGGCTGGGATGAAAGCAGGCAAATGAAATGGTCGAATCAAACCACTGGCACTTCCTCTTTTTTCTGGGCAAGAGCCATGGGCTGGTATGCATCAGCGCTGGTTGATGTACTGGATTATTTTCCTGAAAATCATCCTAAAAGAAAAGACTTATTTAGTATCCTCAACAGGCTGGTAGATGCAGTGGGAAAGCAACAGGATAGAACAACCGGACTTTGGTACGATGTCATGAATTATAGTGGTCCGGGTAAAGAGAAGAATTATTTCGAAGCGTCTGCGAGTTGTCAGTTTGTGTATTCCATTGCAAAAGGAGTACGCAAAGGATATCTACCCCCATCGAAACTTTCCATTGCGGTCAGGGGCTATGAAGGCATTAAAAAAAAGTTCATTAAAGTAGAAGCAGAACA
>JANMHK010000056.1:0-4278 GCA_031375135.1 Sphingobacteriales bacterium
TAACTACCAAAATGTTTGGAGAAGGAACAGGATTTTGTTTATAAATCGTTAACAGGATTTTTAAGAACCATATCGTTGATATTAAATTGGAATAAACGCCCGGGAGGACGGTGTTTATCATCCGCCTACCAATTATTCAAAATGAAACACCAAAAATCCAACAATGAAACTTCCTTATATAGTTATTATTGATGATGATCTACAGGTACTTCGCGCCATACAGCGCGATATCCGCAATGAATACCGCGAAGAGTATAAAGTGGCAGCCACCGAGTCTGCCCGGGAAGCATTGGAATTGATCAAAGAATTAAAATTAAAGAACGAAGCAGTTGCACTGTTCATCTCTGATCAGCGCATGCCCGAGATGGAAGGCGTTGCATTCCTTGAACAAGCCAATGAGATCTTCCCCGATTCAAAAAAAATACTGCTCACCGCTTATTCCGATATTGATGCTGCGATCAAGGCCATCAACACCGTAAAACTGGACTATTATCTATTGAAACCGTGGCACCCGCCGGAAGAAAAACTCTTCCCCGTGATCAACGATCTGTTGAATGAGTGGCAACGTCTTTACAAGCCCGATCACGAAGCCATTCGGATCCTTGGATTTCAATGGTCCCCAAAAACACATTCGCTAAAAGAATTTCTTTCCGGAAACCTTGTGCCTTATATCTGGATGGACATAGAGCATGATGAAGAAGCCGAAAAATATTTGCTAAGCGCGAAGCTTTCAAAATCTAACCTTCCTGCGGTCATCCTGAAAGACGGAACGGTGCTGGTAGACCCATCTCTGACAGAGCTTGCTGAAAAAGTTGGCCTTCAACAAAAGGCGAGCAAAGAGATCTATGATGTGCTGATCATTGGTGCAGGGCCTGCAGGACTGGCTGCATCCGTATATGGATCTTGCGAAGGGTTAAGAACTATTTTATTAGAAAGAAGTAACCCTGGCGGTCAGGCCAGCAGCAGTGCGCGCATTGAAAATTATCTCGGCTTCCCCATGGGCTTATCGGGCTCCGAATTATCCAGCCGCGCCATTGCCCAAACCCTTCGCTTTGGTACCGAGATCCTGACACCATGTGAAGTCAAAAACATCACCGTAAATGATGGCTATAAGATCACGGAACTGATCGACGGGTCGATCATCAACAGCAAAGCCGTGATCATTGCCACCGGTGTTGCGTATAAAAAACTGGAAATCCCGGGTATAGATCAATTTACCGGAGCTGGTGTCTATTATGGAGCAGCCGCTATAGAAGCGCAGGCATGTAGGAACGAAATCATCTATATCGTTGGCGGTGGCAATTCTGCATGCCAGGCCGCAATGTATATGAGCAAGCATTCCAAGGAAGTAAACATCATCATCAGGAAAGAAGCGCTGTCGCAGACCGCAGCCAATTACCTGGTTGAGAACATTAAAAACACGCCAAATATTCGGGTCATTGGGAATACCGACGTAGTAGCTTGCTCGGGCTCGACCATCCTTGAAAACATTACACTGAAAAATGGCCGGTCGGGCGAAACTTATGATGTTCCAGCGAAGGCATTGTTTATCTATATCGGCACCAAACCCGGCACGGATTGGCTGAAGGATTTTGTATTAAAAGACGATAAAGGTTATATACTCACCGGAGCTGATCTGATGAAAGCAAAGCCCTACCCCACTGTTTGGAAATTAAAACGGGAACCCTATTTACCGGAGACCAGCACGCCAGGGGTTTTTGCTTCTGGAGATGTAAGATATGGCGCGATGACAGGCATCTCTGCAGCTGTAGGAGAAGGCTCCATGGCCATCCGTTTTGTAAGAAAATATTTACAGGAGCCCTAGCCAATTTTCAACCGACACAGAAACATTTTTTAAACACCTTAAATAGCCAAAAATGAAATACAAATCTGCTTTTTTCCGACTGTTCATTTTGAGTATTGTTGCGTTGAGTTGCAACAGCAACCCATCTCCTGAAGGGGAAACGAAACCCTTAAGCGAAAATGTGGTAGAAACGCGTTACAATGGTTTTGAGTCGGAGGTTAAATGGGGCCAGCACCTGGTTACCGTCTCGGGCTGTAATGATTGCCATACGCCCAAAAAAATGACCGATCGAGGCCCGGTACTGGACACCTCTTTAATGCTTTCAGGACATCCCGCGCAATTGCCAAAAATTGAAGTCAACCGAAAGGACATGGAAAGCAAGGGATTGATCATTACCCGCGACCTTACAGAGTGGATCGGTCCATGGGGTACTTCTTATACCGCCAACCTCACGCCGGATCCCACGGGTATAGGGGCGTGGAAAGAAGAACAGTTTTTTCTGGCCATGCGAGAAGGAAAATATAAAGGCCTTCCAAATTCCAGAAGTTTGCTTCCACCGATGCCCTGGGAGATGTTCAAGAACTTTACTGATGGTGAATTAAAGGCGATATTTGCCTATCTAAAATCACTGCCTCCTGTCTCTAACGTAGTTCCCTCGCCGCTTCCACCCAGCCTGGCATCAAAATAAAGGTTGCAGCAAAAAGTTCCGGAACGGCCAGCTGATGATTGGCCGTTCTTTTTTTGTAAAACATGAATCAACCTTCCAGTAGATAACCATCTTCAAAAGATTAATTTCGCCGCATTACTGAAAATATGATCCTGTTTACCAAACTAACATTTATTGCGGTTCTATTTCCTTTATTCATGTATGCCCAAAAGGCGAAATCTGATCTGACAAAACCAGGCATCGGACTTGCCCTTAGCGGTGGCGGCGCCAAAGGTCTTGCCCATATCGGCATCCTGAAAGCCATTGATTCTGCTGAGCTGAATATTGACTATCTAACGGGCACCAGCATGGGAAGTATTGTTGGCGGCCTCTACGCAGCAGGCTATTCGGCAGATTCGATAGAAGCCATTGCCAGGCAAATCAACTGGGAAGTATTGCTCAGCAATTCCATCCCCATGTCCAGTTATATCATGGAAGAGAAAACTGAGTATGGGAAATATGCCATCGAACTTCCGATCAGTAAAAAAAAGATCTCGCTACCCTCAGGATTTTTGGAGAGCCAGGAATTGTGGTTGTTGCTTGAAAAATATTTCTTCCCGGTTGCCTCTGTGACCCATTTCGACAGCCTCAGTATTCCCTTCCGTTGCATTAGCACTGACCTGGCAACAGGCGAAGCAGCGGTGTTTGACAAGGGGAGCGTAGTTCGCTCGATCAGGGCCAGCATGGCCATTCCAGGCGTATTTTCTGCAGTGGACATTGATAAAAAACGTTATGTAGACGGCGGTGTGACCAGGAATTTTCCGGTGAAAGATTTGAAAACGATGGGAGCCAATTATACCATCGGCGTTTCAGTCAGCACCCCACTTGAAAACGTGCAAGAACTCGACGATGCCATGAAAGTACTGATGCAAGTGGTATTCCTGACAGAATATAAAGACCTGATCGAAGAAAGTAAACTGGCAGACTTACTGGTAAAGATCCCGATGGGCACCTATAGCTCCGCAAGTTTTGATCAGGGAAATGCAATCATAGACCTGGGCATTGAAGAAGGCAGAAAATACTATCCGCATTTCAAACGACTGACAGATTCATTAAAAGCATTAGATCCGAATTACACCTTTTCCAAAAACCGACTTCCCGAGTTCGACTCCTACAAGTTTAAGAAAATCGATGTAGTGGGATTAAATAAGAAAACCCGCCAGGCATTCCTTGACCAGGTCAATTTGGATACGGGGGTAGTCATTAGCTCTGACAAGTTGGAAAAAGAAAGTCGCCAGGCCTTTGCTTATCGGATGTATAAATCGATTGTTTATGAAGTACGGCAAGATGAGACCGGCCACTACAATTTGCAGTATCGGGTGAATCCGGAATCAGACGTAGTGTTAAAAGCAGGCATTTCAGCAAACTCCTTCACCGGATTTGGCGTCCACCTCAACCTCACCGGCAGAAATATTCTCACGCCGTTTTCAAGATCGATGGCCTCGGTAAACATCGGTGAAAATTTCCGTGCATTGGCAGAACATACCCAGATGTTTAGCTATAAAAACCCCTGGAGCAATCGCTTTCAGGTCTATACAGAATTTCAGAAAGTACCTACTTACGATAATTTCCGCAGTACCGGCTTGTACAAAATAAAATATCTCACCATCGATGACAGGTTTCAATTGTCGTCAAAAAGAAGATCCGCTGGTGGGCTGGGTGGTCAATGGGAAACAATCGGTGCTATATACTCCGGCGGCTTCGGCCAGGGCTGTGGCCTCGGCGACAGCAAGAAAGCCAAGACCGCACAGGACCTGATTGATCAGTT
>JANMHK010000065.1:0-2894 GCA_031375135.1 Sphingobacteriales bacterium
ATCTGGTCACCGGGCACACCGTAGTATCCGATACGGTGAGTATGTGGTATAAAGGAAAAGTTTTCAATACAGATACCCATCACGCAAAAGGACATTCAGAAGGTCTGCTCATTGAACCGGGCGATAAGTTTTACCGGGTGGATGCAAACGGTAATCGTTTCTTTATGATCAAGAAATAAAAAAAACCACCCGAAGGTGGTTTTTAAAGCTTTTCTACTTAAGATTAATATCTGTAATTCTCAGGCTTGAAAGGTCCTTCTTTCGTGATGCCCAGGTATTCTGATTGCTCACCTGTCAGTTCTTCCAGTACTACACCGATCTTGGAAAGGTGCAATCTTGCTACTTTCTCATCGAGGTGCTTGGGAAGTACATATACTTTGTTTTCGTATTTGCTTGTGTTGGTCCAGAGTTCAATCTGCGCCAGCATCTGGTTGCTGAATGAGTTACTCATTACAAAACTGGGGTGCCCGGTTGCACAACCCAGGTTTACCAGACGGCCTTCAGCCAACAGGATAATATCTTTTCCATCGATATTATACATGTCAACCTGTGGTTTGATGGTGTCTTTAGTATCACCATAATTGTTGTTCAGCCATGCAACGTCGATCTCAATATCGAAGTGGCCGATATTGCATACGATCGCTTTATCTTTCATCTTCCTGAAATGCTTCTCCGTGATCAGGTCGCGGCATCCTGAAGCAGTGACAACGATATCAGCTTCTGCAACAGCATCAGCCATTCTCTTTACTTCAAAGCCGTCCATGGCGGCCTGCAGAGCACAAATTGGATCTATCTCTGTGACGATCACCCTGCATCCCGCGCCTGCCAGTGATGCTGCAGAACCCTTGCCCACATCACCATAACCACCTACAACGGCAACTTTACCAGCGAGCATCACATCAGTTGCACGGCGGATGGCATCAACCAGACTTTCTTTACAACCATATTTGTTGTCAAATTTCGATTTGGTCACTGAATCATTTACGTTGAAAGCAGGGATCGGCAAGGTTCCTTTCGCCATTCTTTCATATAGCCTGTGAACACCTGTAGTCGTTTCTTCGCTGAGTCCTTTGATATGCTGAACCAGCTCAGGATATTTATCAAACACGATATTGGTCAGATCACCACCATCGTCAAGGATCATGTTAAGGGGCTTGTCTGCACTTCCAAAGAACAAGGTCTGCTCAATACACCAGTCTGCTTCTTCAATGGTCTGGCCCTTCCAGGCATATACGCCTATACCCGCAGCAGCAATGGCAGCAGCGGCATGGTCCTGGGTGGAGAAGATGTTGCAGGAGCTCCATTTTACTTCGGCACCGAGTGCTACCAACGTTTCGATCAATACGGCAGTCTGGATCGTCATATGAAGACAACCAGCTACACGCGCACCTTTCAATGGTTGGCTCGGTCCGTATTCTTCCCGAATAGCCATTAAACCAGGCATTTCAGCTTCAGCAAGGCGAATTTCTTTGCGACCCCATTCTGCAAGGGTTATATCCTTTACCTTATAAGGAAGGGCGAAATCAATGGATTTGGTGAGTGTTGACATATAATGGAAAATTTCGGCAAAATTAACCATTTTCCCTGTTTCTAAATAATCTGTTTAACCTTCTTCCAACTTATCACGGTGAGATCGTTCGGAAAGGGCCACGTGTTCCCGGATCGCGATCCTTGAAAGGTGCATGGCCAGCAAGAAAGAGCCAATGGCGCCTGCAAATAAGAGGCTGTCAGACACATAGAACCCGATCATCCGGTTTTCTTGCAGAAATAGGAAAAAATCGTAAAGTCCATGCCAGAAAACGGCCGAGAACAAGCCCGTCATGAGTATTAATAATCTCCTGGGGCCGGCAAATTTTGCTTTGCCCATGTAATAACCCATGATGATGGCAAAATTAGCATGCGCAGGAACGGATAGGAACATCCTCAGGAAAGCTGTTCCATAACCATACTGCATCACATAGCCGATATTCTCTACCGTAGCAAAACCCATGCTTACCATTACAGCGTACACGATCCCGTCAAAGGGTTCGTCAAATTCAGGTTTTTCGAACGCGTAAAACCGGACCATAATATATTTACTCCACTCCTCGGTAAAAGCAACTACAACAAAGGCCATCAATACAGTATTCCAAATCGATTCGCTTGTATCAAGCTTAAAATAACCGGTAAGAAAAGATTCTACAGCTACAGCAAGCAGGGCACTGCCAATACCAAGTATGAAACAGATCAGCAAACGTCTTCTCGGTTCCCGATTGTACTGGTCGCGAAGAAAAAAATACATACAAATGGCCAGTCCGGGTGCAATAGCCAATGCCAGTAAAAACATAATTATTTATTCAATTCCAAACAAACCGATATCGGCTTTCGCATATGATGAAATTACAACTAAATTTATCTAATCTTTATTCGTCATGGCAAGATCCGTATTCGCTGTTTTCTTCGTTTTATTTTCCTTCCCAGGTTGGGCGCAGCAATTCGGCGGCAATCCCCCATCCCTGAAATGGAAACAGATCAATACCTCCGTCTCCAGGGTGATCTTCCCTGAAGGCCTTGCGTCACAAGCACGCAGGGTGTCCGATATCAGTTCGTTTCTCAACAAAACCACGGCTAATACAATCGGGAGCAATACCCGCAAAATTGACATTGTACTGCAGAACCAAACTACCTTGTCAAACGGCTATGTACAGTTGGGCCCCTGGCGCAGTGAATTTTTTCTTACCCCCCTGCAAAATAGTCTTAGGCTGGGCAGCCTCAATTGGGCCGAACAATTGGCGATCCACGAATATCGTCACGTCCAGCAGTACATGAATTTTCGAAAAGGCCTTTCAAAATTCGCTTATATCATAGCGGGCGAAGAGGGACAAGTGCTTGCCAATAGTACAGCCATCCCGAAC
>JANMHK010000082.1:0-16097 GCA_031375135.1 Sphingobacteriales bacterium
CTGGTATTCAATTCATGTTTGACCGGGCAGGAACAGTTGCACTTACCACTACCCATTTCTTGCCAGCGCTCAATTTCCACAAGTCGTTGAGTGAGTCAAGAAATGGGTAGTGGTAAGTGCAACTGTTCCTGCCCGGTCAAACATGAATTGAATACCAGCAGTAAAGAAATCGTCGCCTTTGCCAACCGGGAATTTATATTCTGCATTGAGAGAACCAGTCTGGTAAGGGAAAGAGATTGAATTCCATTGATTTCGGTAAACGCCTTGCACCCGAATGTCGCCTTCGAACAAGCCGGCAAGAGAAGGGTTCCGCAATAGCGGGGCCTCGAAAAATTGTGAGAAATGCAAGTCCTGCCCCACAAGTATAGAGGTATTGCCCAGCAACAGCAGGATCAGTAAAAGCCTTTTATATGTTCTGTTTTTTTTCAATTTTTTCAGTTGATCACTTTGCCAACATGATATCTCCCTTTAGGGTCACCACCGTATTGTTCTCGCACACTACATCAATCATGTAGACATAAACATCGGCTGAAAGCGGAACGCCCTTAAATGTTCCGTCCCAGCCAGCTGATGGATCGTTCGCTATAAAATTCTGCCTTAGAAAAACCTGTTGACCCCAACGGCTGAATATCCGCATAGATTTTACAGTCAGGATGCCCCTGCCGCGTGGATAGAACACTTCGTTCATGCCGTCGTTATTGGGCGAGAATGTATTGGGAATAAATAAGTTTTCATTGGTACAGGTAACAGAGACGGTAATCTGATCTTTGGTGATGCAGCCTCCATTATTTGTAACCGTAGCAGTGTACTGGGTTTTCTGTTTGGGCGTGGCGACAGGATCGTAACAATCTGTACAGCTCAGTGTGTTTACAGGATTCCATTGAATAGACACCAGGTCATTCGACACTACGGGAGTAAACTTGACGCTGGAACCTACTTGAATGGATACGTCTGGTCCGAGGTCAAATACCGGAAGAGGGAATACTGATATCGTCATTGAATCCCTTGTTACAAAACAACCCCTGGAGTCTGAGCCGGTTACAATATAGGTAGTTGTTGTAGTGGGCCTCGCAATTGGGGAAGATGTATTGGGGTTGTTCAGTCCCGTGGCTGGTGTCCAGCTATATAACTGGGTTCCGGTTGCAAACAATTGCATTCCCTGGCCCAGGCATAAACTATCGTTGGGCGGCGCAACAACCGTACTCGGCTGAATAACGGTAACGCGTACCGTATCATCTACCTGGCAACCCAGCGCAGAAGTGCCTCTTAACCGGAAGGTGGTGGTAATAACCGGAGTTGCAACCGGATTTGGACAATTGGTGCAACTAAGGCCAGTGAACGGCGGAAGCCATAAATAGGTACTGGCTCCGGAACCATTGAGGCTGGTGTTTTGGCCAAGGCAGATCGTGGTATCCGTGCCGGCGTTTACGCCTGGTAATGGATGTATGGTGACGCTTTTCAGTACGGTGTCCACACAGCCACTGCTGTTTGTGACCAATAGTCTTACGCTCAGTGTTCCGGGAATAATATACTGTTGGGTAGGGGGATTTTGCAGCACAGAAGTATTTCCATTTGCAAAATTCCAGGCCCAGGTTACTGCAGAAGTATCGGGCATGACATTGCCTGCATAGGTAATGAAACGGTTCAGGCAGGCGGTATCGGCAGACTGAATGGAAGCTATCGGCGAAGCAACACCCTTAATATAACGGGGAACGGTAACCGAATCGGTGCAACCTAATTCAGTGGTGATCTTAAGGCCTACGTCATAGAAGCCTGTATTTGCGTAAAAATGAGAAGGCGTGGGGCCTGTGCCTTTACTGCCGTCCCCAAAATCCCATTCGTATTTTGTAATGGCACCATTTGTTCTGGTGGTATCAATGAAATTGACGAACCCATTATCACAAAGAAGCTTTTTGTCTGATGCAAATCCCGGGACAATATCGATGACCTTAATCGGAACAGCAGTAGTAATCACAACCCTGCAACCAGTTTTATCCTGCAGCAGTACCCTCGGTTTCAGATCTCCCGAAGTGTCCGTATACGTATGTTGCTGCACAGAATCTTTACCTAAAAGAATCGGGCTTCCGTCTGTGAAATCCCAGAATATGCTATCTGTATTGGTGGTGCGTACGTTGAAATCAAATTTCGCTGGCAGGCATCCTCCCAGTGGGGCTGCAGTAAGGGTACCATTGGGACCAAAAACAGTCATCTTTTTGAAACTCGTATCTGTACAACCGCCGGGGGAGGTTACAACCAGTCGGGCAAAATAAGTTCCCGGGATACCATACAAGTGGGTAGGTGTGTCAATGATCGAAACGTCTCCATCACCAAAATCCCACCGAAGGGATTGCTGGAAGGTGCTTTTGTTTGTGAAACGAACAATCAGCGGAGGACAGTTGGCCACAGAATCACTTACATTAAATGCGGCAAAAGGGGTATCGATCAGAATATATTTTACCCTGAGGGTAGAGTCGGAACATCCGAAACGATCGGTCACGCGTAACCGAATATCGTATGTTCCCGCCGAGGCATATGCATTTTGTGGGTTCCGGAACGTTGATGTTTTGCCATCACCAAAAGACCATTGGTGAGTAATGATAGCACCGGTTGCCTGCGTCAGAAACTGAACATTCTTTCCAGGGCAGGAGATGGAGTCGGGGGCGCTAAATGCTGCTTTCGGATTGGATGCAACTACCAGGCTGTTCTGCACCAAACTGTCTACACAACCTACTGCATCTGTAACTTTTAGTTTCACGTTGAAAAATCCGGGCAAAATATATTGATGGTTAACCGGAGGGGTATTGATTGTCTGAATAGCCCCATCTCCAAAATCCCAGATCCTGCTGATAATTGCATTAGCACCATCGGATACCGAGCTGTCCGAAAAGTTTACGGTGAGCCCAACGCAACCGGTGGGATTGATCGCAACAAATTTGGCGCGTGGTCCACCTACGCCAATATTTCTGGACGCAGTATCGGTACACCCGTTAATATCCGTAACCACGAGCCGGGCAACATATACCCTTGGCGTATCATACACATGCGTATATACATTTCTTCCGGTATCGAGAAATCCATTTCCATAATCCCATTCGTACTTCAACAGGTTGGTGTCCTGAGCAGTAGCCGTTAAGGTGGTAGTTGCGCCACGACACAAAGTGAGGGGAGAGATGTTGAAGTTTGCTTTTTCGTCTACAAGTTTTATTGTTCGGGTGAGTTTATAAGTGCAAGTTCCCTGTACCGCCGTGAGCGTGACATTATATATGCCCAGGGCAGGGAAATTGTGGGTCGGATTTGGTAATGCCGTAACGGGTGATCCGTCGCCGAAATCCCATGAAATGGTTGCAGCATTCAGCGAACTGTCTTTAAAATTAACCTGTCTTTTATTCACGCAGGATACAGTATATCCAAACCTGGCAACCGCGCCATAAGCCCTTACGTAGGCCGGTTTAATGATTGAATCCGCGCAGCCATTATTGAATACATAAAGTTTAACGGTAAATCTTCCGGTATCTGCATACTGGTAACTTGGGTTCCTTAACGTGGACCCATTTCCTGTTTTATTTGCCGTGTCTCCAAAATCCCATCGCCAACCGGTGATGGTACCAGTAGACAGGTCTAGAAAATTGACCGGTTCTCCCGCACAAAGATCCAAGGGTGCTGCTGTAAAATTAGCTGCTGGTTTGACGCCTATCCTTACGGCACCAGGCACTGATAAGGTTTGAAGACAACCTCCTCGAGTAGTTATGGCCAGAGTGACATTGTAAGTTCCTGTTGCGCTATAGGTTTTTGAGGGATTGGCCTGAACGCTTGTTGTACCATCGCCAAAGGTCCAAAAATATGAGCTCACTCCATCCACCGCAATGATATCAGCCAGCGGTGTTATGGTAACCGGAGCACATCCGCTATCGGGTAGATTGAGAAAATTGATTGATGGTGGAACGAGCTTGACAAAATCTTTTTTTATCCTGGTATTGGTACATCCGTTTCTGTTGGTGATAGTCAGGGAAACAGTAAATCTGCCCAGTGAGGTGTAATCTTTGGAAGGGTTTCGCAGGGTGGATGTAGTGCCATCTCCAAAATCCCAGAGCCAGCTCACTGCTCCAGTTGACAGGTCCGTAAAACGAACAGTATAAGGAGCCCTGCAATTGACCGTATCGGCAGAGCTGAAGTTAACCCTGGGGGTATCCAGCACAATGATCTTCTTCACTACAGAATCAAGGCATGAACCGAAAAGGTTGGTCAGTTTTACATTGTACGTGCCGGGAGCTGTGTATATCTTCGTAACAGAGGTTCCCGTGTTTTCAGTGCCATCTCCAAATTTCCAGCCGCTGCTATCTGCAGGTGGTGTGGACAGATTAGTGAATATGACGCTCTGGTTTACACAAGCTGTATCAGGGGCATTGATGGCGGAACTGATGTTTACATTAGGGATCTCCACCTGGTTGACCACACTGTCTGTGCAACCGCTCGAACTTGAGGTGATGAGGGTCACATTATAGATCCCAGTGGCCGTATATACATGGCTGGGATTAGGCTGGGTTACAACAGGACTGCCATCGCCGAAGCGCCAGGAATAAGAAAGGGTCGCGGGGCCTGTTGAATTATTAAAAAAGTCAATCACAGAAGGCGGTTTGCAGGAACTGGCAAAAGAATTAAAAAAGCCGGCCTTAACACCGATCGCAACATTAATATGCTTGGTCTTGGTCAATGACCCAACACAGCCACTGTTGCTGGTTACCTTGAGGGTGACATTGAATATATTTTCAATGCGATAGATGTGCGATGGATTTTGAACGGTGGAGGTAATACCGTCACCAAAATCCCAAAGCCAATTCGTGATCACGCCGGGCGAGGCATCTGACTGATCAGTAAACTGGGTAACAAGCGGGAAGCATCCGGCAGTATCGCTTACGGTGAATTTTACATTAGGGGTGGGAAGTACCGTAATTGTCTTTCTGGCCGTATCGGACCCGCTAACGTTTATCGCGACCAGGGTCACCGTGTAAGTGCCTGGGTTTGTATAGATGGAAGCAGCAGTAGTGCCTGACTGAACCGGAGAGCCATTTCCAAAATCCCAGAGCAGTTGCGAAGCTCCGGTTGATTTATCGGTGAATTGCACCAGAAGTGGGGAACAGCCTGATAATACCGTAGCATCAAAATCAGCTACAGGTTTCTGACTATACAACTGTAAAGAAGCCAGCAACAATACCAGGAAAAAATATGCACGTTTCAGCACGAGGACTCGATAAAAGTTTTAATAACCAAAAGATTTTCGATGACAATAATTGTTATCGAAGTTTTTCACAGCTTCAAAACGTTGAAATCCGGAGTTTATTTCCTTGATACACAACGAAATTTGACAAATCAGGAAGTCTATTTTTTCACCAGTTTCAGGTAAGCGCTCCGCGTAGTATTGGTAGGATTTGCTTCGACCAGTGAAAAAGTGTTATTGAAGATCTTCCAGGTATCGTTTAATCGTTTTAAGGTGCTATTTCCTGAAGGGAATGAAGAAGTAATGGTTCTGGCTTGGGGATCAGCTGCCCAGGTTCCGGTAATGATGGTACTGCCATTGATCGCTTGCACCTGGCCATTCTCGTAAAACTGGAACAGGTAAGGCGAAAATTCGGAACTTACGTCAATACTATTTTCGGTGAATTGCTGCACTTGCCATTTTCCGTTGGTCATGGCCTGAATGATGATGTTCTGCTGGGTTTCTTCCTTTGAACAATGGGCAACAGAAATCGCGATGACCATTAAGACGGATATGAATGCCGGGGATAGCAGTTTTTTCATAGTAGTAATGAATACGGATTTTTGTGTTGCTAGCTTCAAAACGCAGTTTGGGTGTTTTTATTGTTCGAAAACGAATAGCGAATTTACATACTAAATTGAGCATTAACCTATTGTGGATAAGATTTGCAACCTATTTGACCACATGGGTTTGCCACCCTTCGTAGCGGCCATTGTTCTTCTTGCAGAGTTGCACAAGCTGCACCGTAATCTTGTCCATTCGAACCACTTCGGGCTTATCATCTCTGGTCATTACCAGCCGGAATTGATAATCTCCCGGTTCTGTTTTTTCAACTGGCATCTCAGTTACCGAAAATCCCTGCATGTTGAACGATTCTAAAAACTTCTTTCGGTTTCCCTGTGACTTAAAAAACATCAAGTGCTCGATCTTTCTGGCCTTGGTCAAATTATCCCCTTTGCTCTCCAGATACTTGCTCATCTTGCGGTTTTCGATCTTTTCAAGCTCAATATCTGAGGGGTAAAGGACCTCAAAGTAGTTTGACCAGGATTTGTCGTACAAAGCTCTCGCCAGCCATGGGAAATCACTGTATTTTTTCATCACTTCGTTGCAATGGCGCACATATTCCAGGGTATCGAGGGTATAGAAATAAAATTCCCTTAATCCCCGCTGGGTAAACCTTCCTGCGTAAATGGCCCCGTTCGTTTTGATCAAAGCCGTCTCCAGTTCATTTTCGATGGACTCCAGTTCGGGCCGGGATCCTTCCCCGGGAAATCCTTTATCGTCGCGGTCGCTGTATTTTGTTCTCAATATCACCAGGAAAGGCCTTTCCGCCAGGGGAGCTTTTTCTTTCAATCCCAGGTCTACCACGATGGAAACTGCGTGGTCATTCACGTTGATGATGTAATTGTCCCAATCCTGGGTGTGTTGTTGGGCGAAGGAAATGGCCGGAAAAAGGATGCAAATCAGCAGGATTGTTTGAATTATCTTCATGTTAAGGAGGGCAAAATAATTCCATTTGTCTTCAAAATCCACAGAACATGAATATCTCGGGCATTATTAACTTTTTGGAAACAATAGCGCCACCTGCCTTGCAGGAAGCTTATGACAATGCAGGCCTGATCAGCGGGGATGTACAAACTCAGTGTTCAGGCGTATTGGTGACCCTCGATGCCACAGAAGAAGTGGTCAAAGAGGCCATTCAACAGGGCTGCAACCTTATTATTGCTCATCACCCGATCATTTTTTCAGGGTTGAAAAAGATCGATCCCGGACATTACGTGGGGCGGGCTATCATTTCCGCCATAAAAAATGATATTGCGATCTATGCCATCCATACTAACCTCGACAACGTGATCAGGGGCGTGAATGGCCAGGCTGCCTCTATGCTTGAACTTCAGGAAACGAGGGTACTGAAGCCGGCCACCGGAAAACTGGGAAAACTGATCAGTTTTGTTCCCCATGAGCACCTCGAAACGGTTAGAAATGCCTTGTTCTGGGCAGGCGCGGGGCATATTGGAAATTATGACGAGGCGGGATTTTATAGCCAGGGCCTGGGCAGTTTCAGGGCGGGGGAGGTCGCCGATCCTTTTGTCGGGAAGCATGGCATCAGGCATTATGAGCCAGAAACCCGGCTTGAAGTCATTTACCCCCTGCATCTTGAATCCAGGGTATTGGCGGCGTTAAGGGATGCCCATCCTTATGAGGAAGTGGCCTATGACCTGGTGCCTTTAGGCAACCTGGACCGGGGAATTGGATCCGGTATAATCGGGGAACTTCCTTTGCCCCTTGGGGAAGATGAATTCTTAAAGAAACTTGCCCGGGTTTTTGACTTGAAACTGGTTCGTCATACCCCCTTGCTAGGCCGGCCTATAAAAAAAGTAGCATTCTGCGGAGGGGCCGGTAGCTTCTTGATTTCCAATGCTTTACGATCTGGGGCCGATATATTCATCAGTTCCGATATGAAATATCATGAGTTTTTTGAGGCCAACGGGCAAATGGTCATCGCCGATATCGGCCACTATGAAAGCGAACAATTCACGATAAACCTGCTTTTTGGCCTGTTGCAAGAAAAATTCCCTAATTTTGCCGTCCTAAAATCAGGTGTAGAAACGAACCCGGTTCAATACCTCATATAAATAAATATGGCAAACGTAAAAGAGTATTCTGTAGAAGAAAAGCTTCTCTCCCTCCTCCACCTTCAGAAAATTGAAAGCAAGCTGGACGAAGTTCAGATCCTCAAGGGCGAACTTCCAATGGAGGTCAGCGATTTGGAAGATGAGATCCAGGGACTGCATGCAAGGGAAACCCGCATTGAAGAAGAAGTCAACGGGATCAATGAATTCATCAATCAGAAGAAAGAAGCCATTACTGAGGCCACCAACCTGGTAAAGAAATACGAGAAGCAGACTGAAAATGTAAAGAACAACAGGGAATTTGAAGCGATCAATAAAGAGATCGAAATGCAATCCCTGGAGATGAAACTTGCCGAGAAGCATATCAAGGATGCTCTTGAAGAGATTGCTGATAAGGCCCGTTTATTGGATTCTGCCAAGAAAAATATTGCAACTAAAGAGACCAACCTGAAGCATAAGAAAGGTGAACTCGAGAAGATCATCGGCGAAACTGAAAAAGAAGAACAGGAGTTCCGTGATGAAGCAAATGTTGCTAAAGAGAAAGTAGATCCACGCCTTCTTGCTTCTTATGAGCGTATCCGTAAGAACTACAGGAATGGATTGGCCGTTGTTGCCATTGTAAGGGATGCCTGCGGTGGTTGTTTCAACGCAATACCCCCTCAGCGTCAAAGCGAGATCAGGCAGCGGAAAAAAATCATTGTTTGTGAAAACTGCGGCCGGATATTAGTAGACGAAGAATTGCAGGAAGCTGCCGCTGATAAGAAATAACACCATCGTGAAATAACATTGAAAAGGCCGTTTTAAACGGCCTTTTTTCATTTGTCCACATGCCTAATTTTGTTAAGGCCATCAGCTTAACTTTATATCATGCTTTCCAGGTTATATATCAGCAATTATGCCATCATCAGTGAAGTGGAGATCAGCTTCACCAAAGGCCTGAACATCATTACTGGTGAAACGGGTGCAGGTAAAAGCATTCTGATCGGCGCGCTGGGCCTGATCCTCGGAGAGCGTGCAGATAGCACCGTGCTTTTGGATAAAACAAAGAAATGCCTGGTGGAAGGCATATTCCCGCACGATAACCGCGATTCCATTCAACAATTTTTTTCCAACAACGATCTTGACCACGAAGGGGAGATCATCCTGCGCAGGGAGATCTCTGTGAATGGCAAATCGAGGGCCTTTATCAACGACTCACCGGTAAACCTTGGGCAACTGCAACAACTGGCTTCGCTACTGGTTGACCTTCACCAGCAATTTGACCATTTGGAGTTGGGGCAAGACAGGTTTCAGTTGGACATTCTTGATGCGCTTGCCGGGGAGACGAATTCGAGAAAAAAATACAGTTCCTGTTTTCGACAATACCTTGAAGCACGGGACATATTAAGAAAGCTTGAGCTGGCGCGGGAAGAATCACTCAAAGAATACGATTATTTCCATTTTTTGCACAGTGAGCTTGAAGACGCCGCATTTAAGCCTGGAGAACTGGAACAACTGGAATCAGAGCTGAATCTGCTTGCCCACGCGGAGCAAGTCAGCACTGTTCTTTTTAAACTTAATGAAGTACTGGATGCCGATGAGCAACCGCTTACCCGGCAGTTGAAAACGCTGGCCCAACAGATCGAGGCAGTGGTAAAGTTCCATCCCATGTTACAGGTTCTTGCAGACAGGTTGAGGTCTGCACAGGTGGAGTTAAAAGACATTGCCGGTGAGGCAGCCCAGATCTCGGCGGGTATTTCTATGGACGCAAAAAGGCTAAACGATTTGAATGAAAGGCTGTCCATGGGCTATAAGCTATTGAAAAAACATAATGTAAAGGAAACTGACGCGCTGCTTCAGGTACAACAAGAGCTCGGGGATAAGATCAGCAGGGTGATGAATCTTGATGAAGAAATTGCAAAAGCAAAATCAGCGCACGATCAGGGGTATAGTGCCGCAGCTGAGCTTGCCACTGCCCTGTCAAAAGCAAGAAACTCAGTGGTCAAAGGATTTGAAGCCAATGTGAAATCCTTATTGATGAGGGTGGGCATGCCTAATGCAAAATTGCAGATCGTGCTAGAGCCCGGGGATATGAATGAAACGGGTTCGGACCGGGTTGAATTTCTTTTTGATGCCAATAAGAGTGGAAAGTTTGAACCTCTCAGGAAAGTAGCCAGCGGCGGAGAATTCTCCAGGTTGCTGCTCTGCGTGAAGACGCTGGTTGCCGGATCCCTGTCGATGCCCCTGATGATCTTTGACGAGATCGATTCTGGCATCAGTGGTGAAGCTGCGAAGCAGGTAGGTATACTGATGAAGGAAATGGGTCATTCACATCAGGTGATCGCGATCACGCATCAGCCGCAGATCGCGGCGAGAGCCGACGCACATTATTTTGTGTATAAGAAAGAAGTTAATGGTGCTGTCAGAACCCATTTAAAAAGGCTGAATGATGAAGAAAGGGTGGAATCCATTGCCAAGATGATGAGCGGTGAAAGGCCAACAGATACTGCATTGCAGAATGCCAGGGAACTTATGACAGCCGACTGATAAAGTTTGTTATTTTTGACAATTATTGTTTGACTTATACAAAACAACCATGAACCAACTGCTTAAGGGAAAGAAAGGAATCATATTCGGTGCTTTGGACGAAAAATCAATTGCCTGGAAAACGGCCCTCCAGTGTCATGCACAAGGTGCGGATCTGGTATTGACCAATGCTCCTATTGCCTTGAGGATGGGGCAGATCAACGAGTTGGCCAAGCAGGTGAATGCCCCGGTGATACCTGCGGATGTGACCAATATGGACGACCTGAAGAAATTATTTGAAGAATCGATGAAGCATTTTGGCGGCGGCGTTGATTTTATCCTGCATTCCATCGGCATGAGCCTGAATGTGAGGAAAGGGAAGCATTATACTGAGATGGATTACGGCTTCAATCAGAAAACACTGGACATATCTTCCATGTCATTACATAAAGTACTTCGTACCGCCTGGGATATGGATGCCATCAATGAATACGGAAGCGTAGTTGCGCTCACTTATATCGCTGCTCAAAGAGTGTTTCCGGACTATAACGAAATGGCCGATGCTAAAGCACTTTTAGAAAGTGTTACGCGGAGTTTCGGTTACCATTATGGAGTTCGAAAGAAAGTAAGGGTAAATAGCATTTCCCAGTCTCCGACACGTACCACCGCGGGCAGTGGCGTCAAGGGATTTGATGGTTTTGTTAGTTATGCTGAAAAAATGAGTCCGCTGGGGAATGCAAGTGGGGAAGACTGTGCCAATTATTGTGCGGTGATGTTTTCAGACCTTACAAGAATGGTCACCATGCAGAACCTGTTTCACGATGGCGGTTTTTCATTCACCGGTGTAACTGAAGCAGTTATTGACCAGATGGAAAAGTAGTTTAACAAACATAGCTTGCATGGGCAGCATTATTGATGTAATTTGACAAAGCATTTTTCGCTTTTCATTTTACAAGGAGAACGCATTTGGAAAAGCAGACGAACTACAATAAAAAAACTTACCGCTTATGGGTATTAGCGCTCATATTACCCGTACTTATCTTTTCGGGCATACATTTTTTTGTTGCAAGGCAAATAAAGAAAGTTCTTCCTACCCTCATTGAAAAACTCTCCGCGGGGGATTATTCACTGACCTACGATAATATCAGCTTTCAGTATTTCAGTCCATTCATGTTGCTTAAAGGGGTTCATTTAAAACCTACAGGTGACTCGATGGCAGAAGTGTATGAAGTGAAAGTAGACTCCGTTTATCTTAGCCTGGAGTCCATTATTCCCATCATCCTTAATGACGCAGTTAAAGTAAAGGAAGTGAGGCTGGTGAACCCTTCGGTGCTGGCGAGAAGATTATCTGAGAAGGCGGAAAAAGGGTACGAAGCTTCCTTACATAGTCAGGTGAGTGTTCTGCAGGACAATGCAATGAAGTTTTTTAACGCGTTGAGTGTAAAAAAATGCAGCATAGTCAATGGGTCATTTCGATATTATCCTGTCCCGGGTAGCAAGATGGATTTTAATATTGAGCATGTAAACCTTGATATTACTGACCTGGTCATTCCTGAGTTCCGTAATAGTGAGAAAGATGAAATAGAAGCGGCGATCAAACTCTCCATTCGAAACCCATCGCTGCGCATTCCGGATAGTTTACTGAATATTCAACTCGATTTTTTCGAGTGGGACAACAAAGCCCATTACGTTGATGTGGGTAAGTTTTTGATCAATCAGCGGAACGCCTTACCCATGAGGGATAGTTTTTTGATTGTGCTGGATACCATTCGAATTAAAAATATTTATTGGAAAACCTGGCTTGACTCAGGCATCATAAAGCTGGACACTTTACTGGCGAAGAATGGAAACATGTATTTTGAGTCCACCAATAGCCGTGAGAAAAGAAAGATCAGGAAGGATTCGATAGATCTGAAAGAACTGAAATTCTGGGACGCTATTGGTGATCTTGAGATCGGTCATTTTTCTGCCAGATATATCAGCGCAGCCATCATCAATAAAAATCAGTATCAGGAGCGGGATAATTCATTGATTGGTGACAGCCTTGTTGTGAATGGTCTTTCTATTCGGCCTTCCCGGGAAAACCCGTTGAGCATAGATGAATTGGGCATTGGCGTTCGGGGGTTTGAAGATAAGGGTCTCTCTAATCAATTTCAGTCGTCATTCTCGAGGTTGCAGGTAAAAGGCAATACGATGATGCTGAATAATTATCTGATCAAGTCCACTAAGAAAAGTAAGCTGGGCGAAGGGGCCAGTTTATTCATTCCGAGCCTGTTCATTGAAGGTATATCCCTTGAAGACATTTTTGACAAACATGCTACGATCCGCGAGATCAGGATGGAGTCTCCGGAATTTTCAATGTACTCATCCCCTCAAAAAAAAGCAGGTAGTAAGTCGGCCTTCGAAAGCCTCGGTTCGCTGAAGCCCTATATCGATGTGGAAAGGCTTGTGTTAAATAATGCAAAGGTGACTATCCGGAACAGGAATGATACTGGCATGACCATGGGAATAAACTCGTTCTCTGCTGTCATCATGACGAGGGCGGCCATTAAGGCACCGGATATGGAAAAATTATTTTCCAGTTTCACCAATGTCAACATGAAGCGATTCTTTTACTTCACTCCCCGTGTACAGCTTCAGATGTATGATGGCGCTGTTGATTACCAGAATAAAGTATTTCGGTTTGGAAGAATCGAAGGTTACCTCAATTATCGAAAGATCAAGGCAAACCTGAAAGATGTCAGTATAACCGGCTCCCAGGAAGTAAGGCCATTTGGGAAAGAAGTGGTTTGGCATTTTAAGAATATCCAGGTAGGCTCCGGTTCACTTGATATCAATACAGACAGTGCAGTTTCAGTTGATCAGGCCGGGCTGGATCCAAATAAATTGATCGGGGAGATCGACTCGCTGAATTTGTATAATATGGTGGTTCGGTTCAATAATAAGAAGATCAGCGGCGGAGCTCTTGTGAATAGTGCCAGGGTTTCCGGTTATAAAATTTATCCATCAAAGTATCGCTGGGATCGGACAAGCATTGATGCGGATGATCTGTTTTTGGATGGGGATGGTCTTAAGGTGAAAACGGAAGGCGTCATTCTCAATTCACATGGGAGATCCCTGATTACAAATGCGGTGATCAAACTGTCCCGGCCGGATCTGATTCTGAATATAGAATCAAACGAGATCAGTTTGAAAGGTAATTTTCCGGAGATCGATCCTAAGCATATTGTACTGGACGATTTATCGCTTTCAAAACCCAAAATAGGTATTGAAATCCTTTCAGACGGGAAGAATGATTCTACTGGCGCCATCGACCAGGCCTCAGGGATCATTTCCGCAGGACATTTCAGCCTCAATCAACCTCAGATCAGACTGGAATTGAAAAAGTCCGATGAACAACTTGATCTCAACACCGGCGGCGAGCTGATTGCCGGGGAAAAATTGGAATGGAAAAAAGTGAATGGGAAGAAAGCTTTTAGTTTTTCCGCCCTGAAAACTGAACTCAAAGGGGCAAGAATGATGAATGGCGAGAAAGAGGTTTTCAAGACTGGTCGGATCTCAGCTGGCATCAGTGCTTTTGCCATTAAAGATGATCGTGTTCCCATGATGAGCATTGCCCATCTTGACGTGGCAGACATCGATGTAGGTCGTACGCATGATAACGATACCATGGAGATCAGAACCGGAGGCGTTCGGTTGGGACAGATCAACGGAATGCCCTTGCAGAAAGATTCCCTTATTCAAATGGCTTTGAAACTTCCACCCGTTGTGTTGCTCCCCGGCACCATCAAATTTAAAAGCCCGGTTAAGGAGGTCAGTGTATTCAATGTATCGCTTAATACGGAACAGCAGTTTCTTCAGTGGGACAGTTTATCACTGGTTAATCGTATTCCCCGTGACATTTACTTCGCGGAGCAGCCCTTTGAGAAAGACTATATCACCATGAGTACAGGTAAGTTGCGGGCCGATGACCTGAAGCCGGTGATCTATGGGTCTGATACCACGGTTTACATTAGGAAACTTACGGTGGATCCGTTCGATTTCAAAGTTGAAAGAGATAAAAGGGTACGGGATGATACCATTCAATACCGACCTCTTCTTACCCGACTGTTCCAGCGACTGAAGTTTCCATTGAAGGTGGACACGGTGAATCTCAAGAATTCTGTGGTATGGCACAACATCATTGATGAGAAAACCGAGAAAGAGGGAACGATATTCTTTACCGGGATAGAAGGATATGTCACCAATATTAAAAACTTTGATTTTGGTGAGAAGGATAGTGTGCGCATCAATATCAGATCTGATTTTATGGGTAAAGCTGCGATGCGATTTTTATTTCGGGAAGAGTACGGCGACTCGAACCAGGGCTTTCTGATGAATGTACGTATGGGTAGTATGGAAATGAAGGAATTGAACAGGTTGATGATCCCATTAAACAGTGTCAGGGTAGATAAGGGAAATATCCGGGACGTGAGTATGCGCGTTAAGGGAAATGACCTGATCGCCTATGGGTCGATGGATATGAATTATAACAACCTGAAAGTCTCGGTATTAAATCAAAAAGAAAAGAAACGGGGCATCGTGTCCTGGCTGGCCAATTTGTTTGTAAGAGGGCAGAACAGCAAGTCGGGCATTGTATATGCGGAACGACTTCGTGAAAAATCGGTCTTTAATTTCTGGGCCAGGATCGCACTGACTGGGTTGATGACTAATCTCGGGATTAAGAAAAACGGCAAACAGGTCAGACGGTTTTACAGGGGACTCGAAAAATACCAATTACCTGCTGACCTTTTCTGATCAGTATTCGTCTTCATTAAAGAAGAAATCTTCCTGGCTAGGGTAGTCCGGCCATATGTCTTCAATACCCTCATAAATCTCGCCTTCATCTTCCAGTTCCTGCAGGTTTTCCACCACCTCAATAGGTGCACCACTCCTGATCGAATAATCGATCAATTCGTCTTTGGTTGCGGGCCAGGGAGCATCTTCCAGATACGAAGCTAATTCTAGGGTCCAAAACATCTCGTTACTCTTTAAATTTCGGCAAAAGTAATTTTTGTTACGGAATTACCAAATCCGTTTATTCCACCGTAAAATCTGTTATTAACCGGATTTGCTGCATTTTTGTTGCCAGTTCGACGATTTTCCTCGAATAAATGTTGATAAACGGTTATACATGCTTGTTGCTGAGAAAATTACAAAATCTTATGGCGACCTAAAAGTGCTGAAGGGAGTGGGTCTTGAGGTTGCTGACGGCGAGATCGTATGTATAGTAGGTTCTTCGGGTGCCGGAAAGAGTACCCTGCTGCATATTCTGGGTACCCTTGATCAGGCAGAGACAGGTCTTATTTCGATCGGTGGCCAGAGAGTAGACCAGTTGAAGGGTAAATCACTTGCTCGTTTCCGCAATCAACACATAGGTTTTGTGTTTCAGTTTCACCACCTTCTGCCGGAATTCAGTGCGATCGAAAATGTTTCTATCCCCGGCTGGATCGCTGGTAGGAAGAAGAAGGAAGTGGAGCAAAGAGCTGAAGAGCTATTGGTTTTGCTGGGTCTCAAAGACCGGCTGCAGAATAAGCCCGGAGCCCTTTCCGGGGGTGAGCAACAGAGAGTAGCCGTGGCCCGGGCTTATTCTGCAGCCGGTCTTTGAGACCCAGCAAAACCAATAGCTCTTCAGCTCTTTGCTCCACTTCCTTCTTCTTCCTACC
>JANMHK010000505.1:0-3682 GCA_031375135.1 Sphingobacteriales bacterium
ACGCTGAAGACGAACTATGATCCGTCGATCGGCTCCATCGACATTGTTTCGCAGGACATCGGCCGTGTATTGCTCAACCTGATCAATAACGCGCTCTATGCAGTTAACGAAAAGAAGAAACAGTTGGGTGACGGATATGAACCAGTGGTCACGGTGAGCACAAGGCTCTCAACTATTCAGAATAATCAGCCAATGAGCCAATCAGCCAATGAGCTAATTATTTCGGTGCAAGACAACGGGTTCGGCATTCCCGAGACTAACCGAAATAAGATATTCCAGCCCTTCTTTACCACCAAACCAACCGGAGAGGGTACGGGCCTTGGATTGAGTTTATGCTATGATATTGTAAAATCGAATGGTGGGGAGATAAAAGTGAATACAACAGAAGGGGAAGGAGTGGAGTTCATTATTAGTCTTCCCCAGACTTGATGTTGAGGCCAGTGTTTTATTCTTATTATTTTGAATGACTTATTTGTTTAGGAGAATTTGGAACCCCGCTCGGTGGTCGCGCTGATTTCCATGGTACTACTTTCAGTTGGGTGATGCTAAAAGAAAAGTAATCGTTGTTCTACTCTTTGAAGCCTGCTTCTTTAAATACTTCTTTCCCATCTACTACCGTCAACAGTACTTTTGTTTTATGAATATCCATGGTTGGAATGCTAAAAAGATCCTGGGAAAGAATAACCAAATCTGCTAAGAAGCCAGGCATCAGTTTGCCTTTTTGTTTTTCGTCGAACGAACCATATGCGCTATTTACCGTATAGGCCTTTAATGCATCTGCGACACTGATTTTCTGCTCGGGTATCCAGCCATTCGGTGGCTGGCCATCCATGGTTCTCCTGTTCACTGCGCTGTGCAGGCCCCGCATCGGATTGAGCGAAATGCAAGCTGGCCAATCGGCTCCGTAGACCAGCGTAGCACCACTTTTCAGCAACGATTGCCATGCAAATGAACGCGGCAATCTTTCTTCCCCAACGGCCTTGCTCCAGACATCTACAGTGCCCGGATCTGCATGGATCGGCTGCATGGAAGGCAGTACACCGAGTTTCGCGAAACGAGGTATATCATCCGCCTGCACCTGTTCTATGTGTTCAATGCGTGGGCGCCGGTCCCGCGCCCCGTTAATCTTTGCTGCATTTTCATATGCGTTTAATGATTCCCTTACGCCGAGATCGCCGATGGCATGGGTATACAACTGGAAGCCTTCTTTATCCAATTGTGTGACCAGTTGTTTGTACCTGTCCAACGGAATATTCCAGTGCTTAGCCTGCATCCTGTCGTTCACGGGGATGTCACTATAAGGATCAACCATCACGGCAGTATGGGATTCGATCACCCCGTCTACCATGAACTTGATCGCATGACCCTTTAGCCAGTTGGGATGGCCTTTTTCGTTTTTTATGGTGATGAAATCCGCGATCTCTTTTTCGGTCGTTTTTGCACCCACGCTGAATCCCATCGAGAATCGCATGGTGAGCTCTTTATTATCGTACAGTGTTTTGTATAAACTATATTCTTCCAAATCACCATTTGCATTTTGCATGCTGGTGATGCCGAGCGATGCAGCATACTTCATTCCGTTGTGCAACGCGTCAAGTTGCTCTTGCCTGGTGGCTTTGGGAACTACTTTTGATAGCAACGACTGTGCACCTTCCAGTAGCGCTCCGGTGGGCTCGCCTTTCGCGTCTTTCACAATTTCCCCAAACCCCGTGTATTTAGTGTCTCGCGTAATGCCTGCCATTTCAAGTGCTTTGGAATTAGCAAGACCAGTATGTCCGTCGTAGGCCCTGATAAAAACCGGTCGGTCAGATACCAGGCTATCGAGGTGTTTTTTATTCGGCATGCCACCTTCAAAGAACCCGTATTGCCAGCCCCGGCCAGTGATCCAGGGTTTGCCGGGATTCTTCTGAGCGTATTCCAGAAGTACTTTCTTCATTTCGGTTAAGCTGGTGGTAGACAGAAGATCCGCGGAAGAAAGGATCATGGAGCCGGATAGAAAATGAATATGGGCATCGTTGAAGCCAGGAGTGACCAACTTCTGTTTAAGATCGATCACCCGGGTGCTGTCGCCAATCAATTTTTTGATATCGGCATCGCTTCCGATGGCCATGATCTTATTGCCATCAATGGCAATAGCTTCAACAAAACTGCTATCGGATTCGCCCGTCCAGATCTTACCATTGAATAACACAAGGGCGGCGGATTTGGAAGATGGCTTGTTGCAGGAAATTGAGATGATGACCATGCAGATGGCGCATAGCGATTTTAAAAGCTTCATTGTCTTTTATCTGTTTAGTGATTTAAAATAGACAATAATTGCGAGTCCGCCATGATGAAGAAAGGCTTTATGGTGATGATGGAACAGTGATGGAAAATTGACCAGGTATTGGGTCCCATCAGTGTATTTTCTCGAGATCTTGGAAGGGTGTTGTCGAACATGATCAATAATGCTTTTTATGCAGTGGGCGGAAAAGAAGAAGAAACTGGGCGATGCCTATGAGCCGCAGGTAAGCTTAGGTACACGACTACTCAATGGGCCGGACAGCTCACCAATTGTCTCCGTAGGAGGTTTTATGTTGTTTCATAACCCTCAGGGGAGGTATTTAAGCCAATTTGCCTAAACATTAGTGGCTTCTAGTTGTTCAAGCTGGAGTATGACAGGAAAATTCGATATGCTCTACCAGAAACTGCTTTCTGATAAAACCAAAGAAAGAAGTGAGCGTATCATTCTGGCGATAGCTATTGCCAGCTTTGTTGTCCACCTTGCCATTATTGGGTTGGCGGATCTTAAAATGATCTTCCTCAATACGTCATCAGAACTACTCAAAAATCCAATTGCTGCTATTTACACACCTTTTTCCTTCATTCTTGTATATGAAGTGTACCTGCTGATACATTATCTCCCGAAATCCATTACCACATACATCAGCAAGCAATATGAGATTATTACGTTGATCATCATCAGGAGGTTATTTAAGGACCTGTCGACTTTATCTCTCTCATCTGATTGGTTCAGTATAAAATACGATCTGCAGTTTACCTATGATCTGGTGGCATCGGTGCTTTTGTTTTTTCTAATTTATCAATTCTACATACAAAGTAAAAAGCGATACAGAACCCCTGTAACGAGTGAGATTCATAATGGTACGATAGCAAGATTTATTAAAATAAAGAAAGTAATTGCCACCTTTTTAGTGCCGGTACTAATTGTGGTTGCTGTTTATTCGTTTGTCACTTGGTTCTTAGGTGCTATCGCCCCAGGTTCAGATAGCGTTTCTTTTAAAAATATTAATAATATTTTCTTTGAACAGTTTTTTACAGTGCTCATTATCGCTGATGTTATTTTGCTGTTGTTTTCCTTTTTTCATACAGACGAGTTTCACAAGGTAATCCGAAACTCCGGCTTCATCATTTCAACAATTCTGATTCGGTTGTCCTTTTCAGTTAGCGGGTTACTGAATACTGTATTAATTGTATTGGCCATCTTTTTCGGTCTGTTAATACTTATCATTCACAATAAATTTGAAAAGCATATTTCATTGGAAGAAAGTAATGCAGGCACCAACAATATCGGATAGAATCAGATAAAAAAAAACTACCCGCCCGCTGTTTTATTTTATATTTACCTGACTAGCCCCGTAGTAAACAAAAATTATCAAAAATAATATCATGCTCAAAAAAT
>JANMHK010000145.1:0-4664 GCA_031375135.1 Sphingobacteriales bacterium
ATGAGAAATGTTTCAAATCACGAAAAGAAAACAGCGTGTCTTCCCAATTTGTTGCATGTTAAGTAAAAGCAACATATCTGCGGCACCAAATTCGTAATGCTCCGTGAGACCCAATTATTTTTACCTGACAACGCTAATCTACCTAAACTCAATAATCGAATCCACGATGAATATTTCAACCGGTACACCAAACAGGATGCTCGGGAAACCTTTAAACAGGGATCATTACAAAGCTTTTATTGAGGAGTACCTGGACACTCAGAAGCCTTTTCTGGTCCCCGGCTTCAGTTTGCATGATATGTCGTTGCATACCGGAATCAACGTACCCACATTATCCGCGTTGATCAATAAAGAATATGGAATGAATTTCAACGATTTTGTGAATCAATACCGGGTGAGCTTCTTCAAGGAACTGCTGCTGGAAGCAAAATATCACCAATGGACGCTGGAAGCCATCTCAAACCAAGCAGGCTTCAACTCACGTACAACCTTTATCAGGGCGTTCACTAAGTTCGAAGGATGTTCCCCCAGCGAATATCTTAAGTTCTTGAAAATGAATCAATTAGTAGCTTAGCCTCAACATTAACTTACAGCTTAATCATTAAGGTAGTCCCAACTGTCCTCGGATTACCCAGGTGAACTCCGCCGAAATCGTAGCCATAGGCGATATAGGTGCTATTGCCCAAATTTCTTCCCCATAGGTATAACTCAACATGTCGCATGGTTATACCTACCCGGGCATGAAGAAGGCTGTAAGAACCCTGGCTGATGGTATTGGCCAGATCGAAGTATTGCTTTCCAAAACTGACCAACTCAACCCTGCCGACAACCCTGTTTTCCACTTGTTTTCCAACCTGTTTGCTATACTGCGCGGTAAGTAATGCAGTATAGGAAGGTGTAAATACCTGGTTATTGCCGTCGTAATTTACCATGACGCCATCTTTAGGGATGGAAAGCCTGGAATACGAAGCATCAGTAATACCACCGTTAGCCACCAGTTCCAGTCCTTCAAACGGGGTAGCACCAAGCTCAATTTCAGCGCCTCTGCTACTCAGTTTCCCTGAATTTCTGATCACCGTCACCGCATCGGGCAGCACAAGCGTTGGAACCTGGACGTTTTCAACAAATGAGTAGAAAAGATTGGCATTGATGCGCAGCTTCCGGTTTAGCAGAAAATTCTTCCAGCCCAGTTCTATGTTATTGCTGTTTTCAGGCTCAAAGGAGGATAGCGGTACCTGAGATGGATCGGAGCCCAGTGAGGTAAGGCCTCCTGCGCGGTACCCCCGGCTGAACGTGAGATAGAAGTTCTGATCAGTACTTACATTAAACTGCAGCCCCGCTTTCGGAGATATCGCACTATATGTTTCAGATCCGCTGGTATCGCTGAGTATGGGAAAAGCAGGACCAGGATCTTTTTGATATTCGCCCGAAACGGTCAATTTCCGCCTTTCCCGGTCATATCGTATACCGAGGGTGAGCTCCAGTTGTTTCGACAAGGGGATGCTCGCTTGGCCGAACAGTGCGACTCCGGTATTGATCCCTTTATTTGTATTGATCAGGGTAAAATTGGCGTCGGGGATGCCTAAAAGCGGTGCATCACTGCCGAACCTTGTTCCCTGTTTGGTAGGATTATCCTGATGGAAAAAGAAGAGTCCGCCCGTCCAGTTAATCTTACTTGTCTCAACAGACTGGATCTTCAGTTCTTCAGTAAATACCTTCACTTTATTAAAATCTCCCCCATAGTTATTGACGATGCTAATGGCATCCAATGGAGAAAAATCGCCGTCAATGGGCCTTCTGTATACACGGTAATTAGACTGCCAGGCCGTCTGCGAGGAAATTCTGACATTGGACGGATTGTATCGCAAAGAAAGGGACGCATTGATATTATCGTCCTGCATAGTCGTGGTTGCATTCTGGCTGATCACATAAGGTGTTGCAAATGCGCTTCCTTTATCAGGAGCCAATGCAAAAGGTCCGTTGTTCCTGTTGTTTTGATGCTTTACGTTCAATACGGCATTGAACCTGGCAGTGGGATAATACCTGATATAGTAGTTCCCGGTTATTTGTTTTTGTCTGTCATAGTCTGAATTCGTTACGGTGTTGGTATAATATCCCTTCCGCTGGTCGTACAATGCTGCAGCTCCAAAATACAGTTTGTCTGCAATCAGGGGAAGTTTAACCGCTGCACCAAGCCGTTGCTGACCATAATCTCCGATGGTTATTTCGGTATGCGCATCAACGCGGTTGGAGGGTTTTCGGGTAATGATGTTGATCACGCCGCCCATCGCATTTCTTCCATACAATGTCCCCTGTGGACCCCTCAATACTTCGATTCGTTCAACGTCAAAAAGCTGGGGAATATAAGTGTCCAGGTTGAACTGGTTGACCCCATCCACGTAAGTGGCTATGGCCTGTTCGTATGAAGTGGTGGTGATGCCACGAATTGATGTGACATTCCGATAGTCGCCCGGATTTGCGCTGTACATGTTAGGTACGAGTCCGGCCAGCTGATTAACATTCCATAGCCTGTATTCGCTGACTTGTCGGGTATTGAAAGATGAGATCGCAGCTGGAATACGCAGCAGTCTCTCATCCGTTTTTTCGGCAGAAACAACTACTTCATCCAATACATTGAAAGATGGCTTAAGCGTGAAATCAACCTTTACATCCTGTTGTTGCAAAACAACGGTATCTAAAACTGAAGCATAGCCAGTGGCGGAAACGTTAAGCACATAAGTTCCCGGCGTTATTCCTTTTACGGTGAAAGAACCGTCATCACGACTGATCGCTCCCACGCCCGTATTCAGGAGTACGATCGAGGCCCTGCTGATCGGGTTTCCATTCGATTGCTTTACCTGACCATTAATTGATTTTGGCACCTGGGCCTGAGCAGAAAATGTAATAAGACTGAGTAAAAAAAGAAAAGATTTCATGGGTATTAATGTATTCATCTAAGTAGTTCAACAATAGTTTGGCCAGACAGTTCGTATAGAAAATTTCCAATGTTCTCAATGTTCCTGGTAAGGAATATTTCTCCTTTTTCAGCGCTTGCTTTGGCCGGGTCTCCCGAACCGGTATCTTTGGTGACCAGGCTCCATGGCCGTTGAGCCCAGGCCCATCCTTCCTTAAATCCTGCAAGCCTGAAGCTGAGTGTAGCGCCGTCGCCCGCCTCTTCAAGGGGCTGAACCAGTTCTGGCGCGATGTACATCATCACACTGGTTTCCATCTCATCTGCATGGTCACCGGAGACTTCAAACACTTCTTTTCTGGGGGAGGCCTGGTACCAGTTCACCACACAAACAAAAAGTGATGGATAAAGCAACGCAAGTTCGCGAATAATGGCCACAAAATTATTAGCGCCGTGACCGTTCAGGATAACCAGTTTTTCAATGCCATGTCTTACCAACACATCAGCGATATCTTTTAAAATAGCAAGCTGGGTGGATGGCATCATGTTCATACAAAAGCCAATATCGAGCTGACCGGTATTCACGCCATAATCAATGCCCGGCAATAAAACAATTTTGGCTCCCATCTCCCAGGCTTTCGCTACGGCCCTTTCTGCAACATAGCTTACCTGGATATTGTCTGTTCCGTATGGAAGGTGGTAATTATGGGCCTCTGTGGCGCCCCAGGTTATCACAGCTGTCTGGAATTGGGTTTCCCGGACCGATTTCCAGTTGGTCTCTGCTAAAATATATCGCCGCGCCCCCTCACTCATGCTGCATTTTTTTCAAATATAAACAGTTGCGATTTATATTTGATTCAAATGACACCTGAAAGGAAAAAAAGGCTTACTGACGTGTTGAATAATCGCCAACACGACCTCACGGTGGTGCTTGAAAATGTTTTCGATCCTCATAATATCTCTGCCGTTATGCGAACCTGTGATGCAGTTGGTATCCAGGAGATCTATGTGTTGAACACCTGCATCCCGCCCCATAAGAGATGGGGGCCCAGAAGTAGCAGCAGTGCCGCGAAATGGCTGACTGTTCATCAGTACCAGGACCATCAGCTCTGCTTTGAGATGTTGAGAAGAAAGTTTGACCGCATTTACACCACCCACCTTGGGTCTGGTGCCGTTGACCTCTACGACCTTGATTTCACCTCACCAATAGCTCTTGTTTTTGGGAACGAACACGATGGGGTGACCGAAGAAAGTCGCTCACTTGCGGACGGCAATTTCGTAATACCCCAGGCCGGTATAATTCGCTCGCTCAACATCTCTGTAGCTTGCGCGGTCTCATTATACGAAGCCTATCGCCAGAAAAGGGGAGCAGGGCATTTCAGCAGTCCGCACATGCCTGAGCAAATGCGTTCAGAACTGATGACTGAATGGGAACTGAATAATGATCAAGATTGAGCGCCTTGTCTTTTTTTCGCAATCGACTTCAATGAATTGATACTCACGTTGAGTTCAAATCCGATCAGCAAAACGAGGGAGTTCACAAATACAAGGAGCATCAGGATGAGGATACTGCCGAGGGAGCCATAGACTTTATTATAAGACGCGAAATTGTTAACCCAGTACGAAAACACATAGGTAAACGCAATAATCAGGAAAGTGGCCAGCAAGGCCCCTGCAGATACCAGCTTCCATTTTTTTTGTATGGCTGGCGCAAACTTATAAATGAAGGCAATTGAAAAGTAAACCATAAAAA
>JANMHK010000205.1:0-4457 GCA_031375135.1 Sphingobacteriales bacterium
GTTCCAGCAAAGACAGTTTCACGGTTGTGATCAGCTCCTCCTCATTGGGATCTACTTTATCCTCCTTGCTACAAGACACGGAAAAAACAGCTACAGAGATCCCTAAAATGAATATTAGCGTATTCTTTTTCATACGGTTGGCTTTATATTATGGTTTTGATTTAAACTCAAACGGAACCTTTACCCGCAGGGAAATATTACGTCCCATATCGTCGCTGAAGTACCGGAACGCATTCAGGTAATCGCGATACTTTGTATTGAACAGATTGCTAACCCCAAGAATGATGGTGAGGTTTCTGTGTTTCATTTCTATGTCCGTTCCAGCTTCAATACCCACTAACGTATAAGCAGGCGGAGGGGGAGCATAGTCGGATGCCATGGTGACGGATCCATTGGGATCGGTGATTTCAATATTTCCTGTTTCCGGAACCCGGGACTGCCTTTTTACATGATTGGCGGTAAGCTTTACATAGGACTGAGAAAAACGGCCACCACCACTGAAAAGATATTCTGCTCCACCTTCATAGCGGTCCGCAGGCATCTGGATCAGCCAATCATCCGCAACCCTGTCAAAAGCCCTGAGTACACTTGCTTTTCCCTCAAGCCGCAGGTGATTATCGATTAAATACGATAGCTGGACATCAATACCGGTTAGGCTGGCGTTGGTTTGGTCGTATTCAAAAGTTGGAAAGGCACCCCTGATGGTAAGTTGTGGCGGATAGGTTGGTTTTAGGTACATAAAATCTTGGATACGCTTATGATAGATATCAAGATCGAATGCCCATTTCCTGTCGTTATAATTTACTGCTGCCGCTAGTCCATATGACCTTTCTGTTTGCATATCTGCGCGTCCTTTTTCAATTCGGGCAGCACCATGATGCAAGCCATCACTAAATAACTCATTGACCTGGGGTGCACGCCAGGCTGTTGTGCCCGACAATACAAACTTCCAATTCTTCAGCTTATAGTTGATACCGGTATTACCCGAGAACCCTGAGAAAAATCTTGTTCCATAGGCCGCCCCGGGTGCCAGCACATTGCCCATTAATTGATCATATGGAGAACGGTCATTATCGCTGATGCTGAAAATGGAACGCCAGTCGTAACGAAGCCCGGCTTCAAATACCCAGTTACCGGTACTATACTTCTCTGCTACAAAAACACCGATGTTATAAGATTGATAATTGGGTATAAAGAACCTGTAGTTGATATCATTCTTCTGATACATGCCCGTTACTCCCACGGTGCCTTTAATCTTTTCCTGCCTGAAATGATCAAGCACTACATCAAGGGCAGCAGTATTTAATGCCAGTTCTAGTTGAGGGTTAGTCCTGGGTGTTCTTACAATATCGTACTCCTGCCGTTTGTTATTTTGAAATGAGCCAATGATATTCAACCTGCCCCAGCCACCCATACTATAGAAGGCTTTGGCTTTTGCCAACTGATGCATGACCCGCTGATCAGGTCTTTGAATAGCATAAGTAAACCCTGCATTCTTTATGTAATCAGGAGGCTCGCCGTTACTGATCGCATTGATCAGGTCCGTCACGTTACCAATATGGGATCCCGTAAAAATTCCAAGTTTTGTGCTGAACAGACTATAGAATAATTCAACTCCGTGATCAGCTTTTCTCCAGCCAACGGTGGCCGACATGTTCAATTCCTGTATGCCGGAATTGTCAAGCCAATACCCTGGGGTACGGGCATTACCGCCCCGTTTGGCGGTGCCCTGCAGTCGCCAGGCAAAGGCCGGATGTTTTGAATGATTCCCTTCAACCATGGCAGAAAGCACGCCTTGCCTGTTGTTGGAGAACATGGCCGTATTGATCTCACCAGCAATGCCTGTAACACCGTAAGGCAACAGTTTGGGTTCAACTAAGATCACCCCGCCAATGGCATCGCCGCCATAACGGATGGAAGAAGCCCCTTTGATCACCGTCAGCCTGTTGGCCAGATATGGGTCTACTTCCGGCGCATGCTCACTGCCCCACTGCTGACCTTCCTGCCGAATGCCGTTATTCAAGATCAGGACCCTGTTGCTGTGCAGCCCATGTATCACGGGCTTGTATATATTGTTCCCGGTTTGCAAAACCGTCACTCCATTGATCTTTTGAAGCGATTCGCCGAGGGATAATCCTTTTGTAGATTCCAGTTGCCGGCCATGAAGATCTGCCGAAACCGCCGTTGCACCCACACCTGCACTTCCCCTGACCACTACCTCTGCGAGTTGACCTGCGCTGTGCGGCAACTCAAAATCCTGGTGCATGTCCTCTTTGACATGCAAATGAGCAGTCAGTGGTTTACAATTAATATGAGAGATGATGATGGTATAAACGCCGGGGCAAAGACCTTTGAAACTGAATTCACCCTTATCGTTCGTGCGAACCGACTGGTTGGTTTCTTTGATGTTGACCGTAGCGTCTGTTAATCGCTGGCGAGAGTCCTGGTCGTTCACCACACCGGTAAACTGAAGCACGCACTGGGCAGCTGCGCCAAGGTAGTTGGTAAGAAAAAATAGGATGAAAATACATTTCACAATGCCCGCCTTCAGAAACATGGGTCAAAAGTAGGCAAAAAAACATTTTTTGCAACAATATTGCAAAAATCGGCAAACATTAACAAAATAACCCCTTCTTAGAAGTAATGGCTATAGCTGGCTGGTTAATCGATATTCTCAATAATGCCGGCAATGCCCTGTCCACCACCTACACAAGCCGTCACGATTCCGTATTTCTTCTTGAGCCGCTTCATGTCGTTAAGGATCTGCACGGTCAGCTTGGTTCCTGTACAACCCAAGGGATGGCCAAGTGCAATCGCCCCGCCATTGATATTTACGATCTCAGGATTTATTTCCAAAGTCCGTATCACTGCCAGCGCCTGGGAAGCGAAGGCTTCGTTGAGTTCTATCAGGTCAATATCATTGAGGGTCAATCCTGATTGGCGTAATACTTTAGGCACTGCTTCGACCGGACCTATACCCATGATTCGAGGCGGAACCCCGGCAACGGCACAATTGACCAATCTTCCAATAGGCTTTAACCCCAATTCTTTCACCATTCTTTCACTCATCACAACCACAAAGGCTGCCCCATCACTGGTCTGGGAAGAGTTGCCTGCAGTAACTGTACCATTCACAGCGAAGGCTGGTTTTAGCTTGTTTAAGGCCTCAATGGTGGTATCTGCCCGAACTCCCTCATCTGTATCCACCACATAATGTCGCATTGCACGCTTTCCATTGCCATCTACATAAGTTTCTTCCACTTTAATAGGGAGGATGCCGCTTTTGAAATGGCCATTTTGAATGGCGCTCATGGCCTTGACATGTGAATTCAGCGAGAACTGATCCTGGTCTTCGCGAGACACATGATATTCTTTGGCCACTGCTTCAGCAGTAAGGCCCATGCTCAAATAATAATCCGGATCTTCTTTGGCGATCGAGTAGGCTGGTACAGTCTTCCACCCAGCAGTGGGAACCATACTCATGCTTTCAGTACCGCCGGCAATAATACATTCAGCCATGCCCATCCTGATCTTTGCCGTGGCGATGGCGATGGTTTCGAGCCCCGATGCACAGTATCTGTTGACTGTCATACCCGGCGCATGAAAGCCCACAGCCTTGGCCGCTATGATTCTGCCCACTTGTAAACCCTGTTCAGCTTCGGGTACTGCATTTCCCACGATCACGTCATCAACCCGTGCCTTATCAAGCTGGGGAACACTGTTTAAAAGCGCCTGGATCACCTCAATGGCCAGGTCATCCGGCCTTGTGAACCTAAATCCACCACGCTTCGACTTACCCACTGCCGTCCTGTATCCTGCCACTATATATGCTTCCTGCATAACCGTAATTTTATGAGTATGAAGATAAATAAAAAACACAATTAGTTGCACAAACAACCAGTTAAATCAAATTATCTTCGCTGACATGTATAGTACAATCAGGAATCTCCTGTTTCGTTTCGATGCGGAAAAGGTTCACGGTTTTTCCATGCGCAGTTTTAAGTATCTCGTGGCCATCCCAGGTATAAGAGATATCCTCAGGAGCAGTTTCCGGCCATTGGAAAAAAAAGTCAGTCATTTAGGACTGAATTTTAGAAATCCGGTTGGCCTGGCAGCCGGATTCGATAAAAACGCTTCTTACCTGCACGTACTGGATATGCTGGGATTTGGACATGTTGAGATCGGCACGGTAACACCCTTACCGCAAAACGGAAACGAAAAGCCGAGGTTGTTCCGCCTGCCGGCTGACAAGGCCATCATCAACCGAATGGGATTCAACAACGATGGGATGGAAACGATCTCCTGGCGATTGAAAAAATGGCGGGATAAAAATCCCGATTCATCTATGATCATTGGCGGAAACATTGGAAAGAATAAGATCACACCCAATGAAGATGCGTGGACCGACTACGTGAAATGTTTTCAATCCCTTCGCGATGTGGTTGATTATTTTGTGG
>JANMHK010000229.1:0-1934 GCA_031375135.1 Sphingobacteriales bacterium
CCTGCTTGTAAAGCAATTGGGATTGAGGCCGTTAGCCGTTCATCTTGACAATGGCTGGAATAGCGAACTGGCCGTGATGAATGTTGAAAACGTTATCAAAAAACTGGGTTTCGACCTGTACACCTTGGTTGTGAACTGGGAGGAATTTAAGGACATTCAACTGGCATACCTGCAGGCGTCGGTCGTAGATATTGAAGTGGTAAGTGATCATGCCATATTTGCCACGATGTATAAGCTAGCTAAGGACAAGAATATCGGCTATATCATTAGTGGAACCAATGTCGTAACAGAACATATCATGCCTTCGAGTTGGCTGTACCGGAAAATGGATTTCACCAATTTGAAGGATATTCATGACCGTTATGGCAAACGGAAAATCAAGACCTATCCCACATTCGATTTTAAAAAGTATGTGTATTATTCAGCCGTGCTGAAATTAGTCCCTGTATCAATATTAAACTATGTTCCTTATGATAAAAAGAAGGTAAAAGATATTATTACGGAGGAACTTAATTGGCGTGACTACGGTGGCAAACATTACGAATCCATTTTCACAAAATTCTACCAGGCATATATACTGCCATACAAATTTAATATCGACAAAAGAAAAGCCCATTTGTCAACCCTTATTTGCTCGGGGCAGATGAGCAAGGAGGAAGCGTTGAAAGAATTGGAAAAACCGCTGTATAATCCGGAGGAATTATTAGCTGATAAGGAATATGTATTGAAAAAATTTGGTTTAAGTGAAGCTGCTTTCAAAGAAATAATGAAACTACCAGTGCGTGAGCACACAGATTTCAAAACGGACATTAAAATAAAAAACGGCTATATGCAGCTATTGCGGAAAACTGAAATGATCCGCAAACTAATCAAACTGAAAAAATAATATGGGAAAAAAGATCAGGTTTGGTATAATCGGTTGTGGACGAATAGCGCAACGACATGCAGAGCATATAAACAATAACGGTACCCTGGCGGCAGTTTGTGATATTGTAGCAGAAAAAGCAACATCAATGGCTGATAAATATGCCGCTAAAGCCTATATCTCCCCATCAGACATGTTAGATGCAGAAAATGATATGGATGTTGTAGCTATATGTTCGCCCAATGGCCTTCATGCAAGCCATACAATTAGTGCACTACGCGCAGGGAAACATGTATTATGTGAAAAGCCTATGGCGATCAATGTGTATGATTGCGGCGAGATGATTAAGGAAGCGGAGAAGGCTAATCGAAGATTATTCATTGTAAAACAGAACAGGTTTAATCCACCCGTAGCAGCAGTTAAGAATGCACTTGATGAAGGGCGGTTTGGAAAGATATTAAGCGTTCAGTTAAATTGTTACTGGAACCGCAATCCGGAGTATTATGGAAATTCCTGGAAGGGAACCAAAGCATTAGATGGCGGAACTTTGTTTACCCAGTTTAGCCATTTCATTGATCTTCTGTACTGGATGGTGGGTGATGTTAAATCTGTTAAAGCCTTTACGCAAAATGCCAACCATGAGGGCATCATTGAATTTGATGACCAGGGTGTGGCAATACTTGAATTTTACAATGGGGTAATAGGTTCTGTACAGTATACGGTAAATGCCTATGAGAAAAACATGGAAGGTTCCATTACCATCTTTGGAGAAAAAGGTACAGTGAAGATCGGTGGCCAATACCTGAATGAACTGGAATACCAGCATTTTGAGGGATTTGAAATAAAAGACCTGCCTCCGGGAAATCCACCTAATAATTATGGCAAATATTTCGGATCAATGTCTAACCACGATAAAGTGTATGCAAATGTTATCGAAGTATTAAGCGGTAATGGCATTATCGCCGCCAATGGATTTGAGGGATTAAAGACTGTTGAAATTATTGATAAGATCTATTCAGCAGCCCTTTCATCTTTGCGGTAGAATGTAATAAATATTTTAAGAATGAGG
>JANMHK010000240.1:0-4593 GCA_031375135.1 Sphingobacteriales bacterium
CACGGAGAAATTGTTTCAGCAAAAAAACCAGTGGGCTATTATCGGATCCACGGAAGCAATAATTTCAGCGGCCATAAACTGGAAAGCAAACGATTAAAAAATCAGGCACTTAATATCATGGCCACAGTGGAATTATTGAAACTTCTTTTCAGTCATAAAGAAAACTTCAGTTTTCCATATAGCCGGTGGAATTTCGAGACCTTATTATTGGCCAAAAGATTTTCAGATTACAAGGATCTTGAAAACTATTCCTACAAAGATCTTTTTACAAAATGGAAACTCACGCCAGAGGTTTCGGAAGAAGGTGTATTCAAGAAAATATCCCTGAATGTATACTGGCGGTTTCTGAGGTACATGCCCAGAAAAATCATAGAAGCCATGTTGGCCTGATCGCTACGCTTTGTTAACCTGATCGCTACCCTTCATGGGTCTTACCGTGCAGCTGTAGTGATATTATTGAACGCATCCAGCCCGCATTGCAACCATAACGAATAATTGGTTTTATCCGGCGTGTAGCCCACTGGAGGAGTGAGCAATTTTTCATCAGGACTAACCAGCACATACCAGGGCTGAGAAGATGCATTGAAATTCTCCGCCTGGAAAGCTGACCATTTATCGCCAATGGTTATGATCCTTCTTTCAACACTGTCTTTCCCCTGAAACGTAAATTGCCTGCTGATGGGCAACTGTTGTTTGTCGTCTACATACAAAGACACCAGAATATATTTTTCCATCAGCGCCTTTACTTTCGAATCGGGCCAAACGTTTTCTTCCATTTTCCTGCAGTTCACACAGGCCCAGCCGGTAAAATCGATCATGATGGGCTTGTTGGTTTTTTTGGCCAGCTTCAGCGCTTCATCATAATCCTTCAACGGCTCTTCACAGTTCACTGGATTGTTGAATACACTGTAGCAAAGTGGCGGTGGAAATCCGGAAACGATTGACAGGTTCGCCATTTTTGTATTGGTCACCCCAGGTATCAAATAGATTGTAAAAACAAGAATGAATACAGCAAACCCTTTTCGCAAAGAACTTATTTTTTGGCCCGGATAATCGTGCGGAAACCTCAACCAACCCATCAGGTAAGCTAACAGTGCGATCCCTATGAGAATCCAGATTCCAAAAATCACCTCTCTCGGTAGTATCCCCCAGTGCGCAACAAGATCAGCATTAGAAAGAAATTTGAGCGCCAGCGCCAGTTCCACAAAACCAAGCACCACCTTTACGGTATTCAGCCAACCACCACTTTTGGGAAGCGACTGTAGCCATTGCGGAAACATGGCGAAGAGTGCAAATGGCAGACCCAAAGCGAGGCCGAATCCACCCAACCCTGCAGTCAATGGCCAGGCCCCTTCAGAAGCAGTACCAACCAATAATGTTCCCAGGATCGGACCGGTACAGGAAAAAGAAACAATGGCCAGTGTGAGGGCCATAAAGAAAATGCCAAACAGGTTACTACCCTGGCGTGCATTGGCCTTGTTTGCCAGTCCACTAGGCAGCGTGATTTCAAAATACCCAAAGAATGAAATGGCAAACACAATGAACACGATGAAGAAACCCAGGTTCAGCCAAATATTCGTTGAGATGTCGTTATAAATTGTCGGGTTCACTTTACCGATCAGGTGAAATGGAATGCTGAACGACAAATAGATCAGGAAAATAAAAAAACCATACATGATCGCGTTGGCTGTTCCTTTTTCCTCACCCGCTTTCTTGGTAAAAAAAGAAACGGTCAGCGGAACCATGGGAAATACGCAAGGCGTTAAAAGGGCCACTAGTCCGCCGAGAAAACCGAGAAAAAAAATGCTCCAGAGACTGCTTTTCTTTTCCGTTTTCTGGATACCACATTGTTGCGCGGGGTTGGCCAGGTCAATCGTTTCCAATTTGATCCTGTTGTTCACGACGATGCCGCCTTCAAGGGGCACTTCAAACTCAAAATTCTCTGAAGGATAAAATTCATCACCCTTCCCATAAGTATACTGAAGAGTTCCCAATAAGCTGGCAGGCACCTCCCCCGGAATCCGGATATCGGCGGACCAGGTAGTTTGCTTTTCGTACACCTGGAACTGCTTGTTATCGAAAATGGAACTTATAATGGTTTTGGCATCGCTTGAGCCAGTCAGTGCCTTGACAATCGAAATCGACGAATCCCTGAAAACCAGGGCTGAAGAAGGAATGCCACTGATATCCTGGCCAGGGGCATAAAGTTGCCAACTATTGTTTACGGGAGTAGAAAAAACAAGGCGGTACTCACCGCTTGAAATCTTTTCGCTCTTAACCTGCCACTTAACGGATAAAGAATCCTGTGTAAAGGCACAAAGAAAAAGCCACGAAAACACAAAACCCAGTAAAAAACGTTTATGCATAACTGTTAGTGGGCAATTATCCGCCAATGGGAACTTTAAAATCCACTTCAGAAGGTGGCAGGCATTCGCTATCGTTGCAAACCATGAACTCAATCTTACCTGCAAGGCTGGTTTTCACTTTTCCTTTCAGTTTAACCTGCTGAACAAATTCCATTTTTTTCTCGTAATAATTTACGTTGCCAGGCCAGGCCGACTCATATTTTTTAACCATCTTTCCTACTTCTTTCACGTTGCCATTCATGGTCACAAGCGGATTAGCAGTAAAATTTAACGTAGTTGGAACCGGCCCTTCAACACCTGCATTTTGAGCATACATGTGATAATCACCCTTGATCTCTGCGATGAGCCTCACTTCGTAGAGGTTTTCTGCAATTTTCTTTGAGGAAGTAGTCCAGCTAACCTTTTTAGCCGACCCGGACTGTGCCATGGTAAAGCCCGAAATCAAAACGAAGAGGATGAAGAAACTATATTTCATGCGTTTTTTCTATTAAGACAAACAAAGTACAGCATATGGCCAGGGAATACTCACAAAAAAATACTAAATACCTACCTGGCTGGTTTCCAACTGAAATAGGCGGTTAAATACCTGAAGCCCATCAGTATTTCCCAGGATCTCGGAAGTTGCCCTTTCAGGATGGGGCATCATACCAAATACATTGCCGGCTTTATTCGTGATCCCGGCAATATTCCTCAAGGAGCCGTTGGGATTGGATTCGGGTGTAATATTTCCGTTCTCGTCGCAATAACGGTACAAAACCTGCCCGTTCGCCTCTAGCTCGTCGAGCAGTTGCTCATTTCCGTAGAACCGGCCTTCACCGTGAGCGATCGGAATCTTTAGTGCATTTCCATCGTCCCCTTTTATGTAAGTATTCCTACAGGCAAATTGCTGTTGGCTGTTTCTCAGCAGGATACCGGGAAGCAGACCTGACTCACAAAGGATCTGAAAACCGTTGCAAATGCCAAGCACTTTCCCGCCTTGAGCTGCAAAATCGATCACCGATTGCATCATAGGACTGAACCTGGCAATGGCACCACACCTCAGATAATCACCAAAGGAAAAACCTCCCGGTAAAACGATGCAGTCTTCAATACTAAACATGCTGAGGTCCTTATCCTTATGCCAGAGCGGAATAACCTCCATATTCAGGTCGAACTTCACCGCATCAATAATGTCTTGATCACAATTAGAACCCGGGAATACAACTACGCCAAATTTCATGTCAGGGGAAACATTGATGAGGACCAAAGTTACGATTTCTTCGGGATGGTGAAGCTTAGTCTAGCTCGATTTCAATACGAAATAGTTGAGGATCAGTATAAATGCGGCCATGAAAATGTGTAAGAGTGCGGAAACCAGTCTTTTCTGGGGATAAAAGAAAACATTGGCATGAAATGCAGCAAAAGGAATTGCAGAAAGTATCCAGTATTCAAAACTTGACGTGGCATTGATGAATGGGATCAGCAGTGCGGCAAGCAGATAGATCAGGAGTAAGCTCCAACCCTTGCGGACCTGTATGAGCATTCTAAGTATAGATCCCTGGATATAGAATCCCGAAATCAGAAATGGCACCATAAGCAGCAACAATCCGCCCCAGGCCCAGATCGTTTGCTGAAACTGGGGGTAGCTTAGGGAAATATGGGGAATGAATTTGCCTGTACTCCAGTTTCCCTTCAAATAAGCCCAGGCAAAAAGGAAATAATAAGGCATGGTGACGCCAAATATGCCAATTACCCATTCCGACAGGCTGACGGGTCTCATGATCATCAGGGCAGCAAATAAAAGCACGATAAAGCCTATGGACGGAAAATAGAAAAATGAACAAATACCGATGATAATCCCGGTATTAAACAATATCTGTTTGGCTCGCTGATTTTTATATAGCCCTGTCATGTTACTCCATGCCCAGATCAACAACGTGTTTACCACCAGGGTGGATGAAAGTTGCCACCATTCGGGGAACAGCGACGTGATGAGGATATAGCTCAGTGCGGGGAGATAATTAGGCCTTGCTAACAAGCGATGCTGATGGAAAAACACATTCAGCATAATAGCTTGGGTAAAAACCAGGAGATAACTAAGTACAGGATAAATAAGGCTGGGGCCCTTGCTCATATTCCCAAGCGTTCTGAGCAAGGCATGATAAAGGAATCCGTCTGTGTCCTGCGCAACCGGCAATGAAGGCATTGCAAAGGATGCATACCTCAGGACTATGCCGTAAAAAAACAG
>JANMHK010000280.1:0-3577 GCA_031375135.1 Sphingobacteriales bacterium
GCATAAAGGTTTTCGCAGGAACGTTGAGCGATTGCGCCAGATCTAACTCCTGGGCAGATAACACATCCTTTCCTTTTGTCTTCCCGCCCATTCCCTCTGCGAATCTCTGCATGCTGATCTGTTTTGCTCCCGCTCCTGCATTGACCACACACATCACCCGCTGCGTCTTGGTATACCGGAAATACAGGTACAGGTTGTCCTGTGGCTGGTATTGAAGAGTGCTTCCTTTTTGAAGAGCAGGTGAGCGTTGACGATAGCGTGCGATATTTTTAAAATAATTGAAAAAATCATTTTCCTGCGCAGTTCTGCCTAAGACGGTGAATTTATTTACGCTGTCTTCCTTCCACCCGCCTGGAAAATCCCGCCTCACTTCTGCATCACTGGGTACTTTCTTGTTCTTCATCAACACTTCGGTTCCATAATAAACCTGGGGTATACCCCTTAGGGTCAGCAGAAGGGCGTTGGCTATTTTCAATCGGTCAATATCACTGTCCAATACAGACAGGATCCGGTCCATATCATGGTTCTCCAGGAATATGCAATTTTTCAGCGGGTCCTTGTACAATCCGTCCTGGGCCAAGAGACTATATAATGCTGTTGTATTTTGAAATGCAGCATCCTTCATTCCAAAAGCGATCGGAAAATCAGTTACGCCCTGAAGATTATGCTTGAACGGCATGTTCATATTATTCTTTACAAAATAAGCACTGCCTACCGGAGAATTGCACCAGGCCTCCCCAAATATGGTGATGGAGGGGAACTCTTTTTCCAGTGCCGCGTTCACGTTATTCATGAACTGCTCATCACAATATTTGTACGTATCCACTCTCCAACCATCGATCCCGTATTCTTCCGTTGTCCATATAGCGTGCTGAATGAGGAATTTGGCCAGCCAAGGATTCCGCAAATTCAAGTCGGGCAAATGCGGAACAAACCATCCACCTACCATGATATCTTTATCGATCTTAGACGCGTAGGGATCATAGAACACTTCTTCCTTGTGGTTCGATCCCTGGTAGGCCGGCCAGTTGTTGGTCCAGTCTTTCATGGGCTGATCAAGGATGAACCAGTGATGGCTGCCCACGTGATTGTATACTGCGTCCTGGATCAGCTTCATGCCTTTGCCATGGGCAGTTTCAATCAGGCTTTTGTAGGCCGCATCACCACCAAGCCTCGGATCAACTTTGTAATGGTCAGTGAACCAATAGCCATGATACCCCGCCACTTTGCTGCTCCACTCATCCATCTGGGGCATGTTATTTTCAATGATGGGTGTAAGCCAAACCGCCGTTGCCCCAAGATCCTTGAGATAATCAAGTTTGTTCTCCACCCCTTTCAAATCACCGCCATGCCGGGCGAAGGGGTTGGAACGGTTGAGCATTTCATCACGACTATCCTTCACCACATCATTGGCTGGATCGCCATTACTGAACCTGTCGGGCATGATGAGGTACACGAGATCGGAAGAATTTACGCCCTTAATTCGCGCGCTGCCATTTGAAGGATTCTTTTTTTTGAGTTCGTAAGAAAGCGTGGAGTTTTTATTATCCTGTGTAAATGCAAAATTGATCTTTCCCGCCCTGGCTTCAGGGGCAATGGCCAGGTCAATAAAAACATAATTCTTATTCTCCGGCACAAAGGTCTTTATCAATTTCACACCCGCATAGGGCGTCATCTTAATGCTCGCATTTCCAATGCCTTCCCTGTGCACCATCAGTTGCAAACCCGGGTCTTTCATACCCACCCACCAGTTAGTAGGATATACCCTCATTTGTCCGGTCGCAGAAATAGAGCAGAGAAGGCAAACCAGTGCCTTAAAAAAAACTCGCAGCATAGAACTTAGTTTGATACTTTATCACCGATCTTGATAGTAGCGGGGTCATACACATAGATCACGCTTACTGCTGCGCAGAGCATGAAAACACCAGCCATGATCAATGCATAAACGGGCTGATTATTATAGATATGTTTAACCATAGGGCCGCCAATCACACCATTAAGGATCTGGGGAATGGTAATAAAGAAATTAAAAATACCCATGTAAATTCCCATTTTTCCTGCAGGAATAGAACTGGATAAGATCACATAAGGCATGGCCAGAATACTTGCCCAGGCAATACCCACACAGGCCATGGAAAAAATGAGGAATTCTTTATTGGGTGCAAAGAAAAAAGAGATCAGTCCAATTCCACCGATGATCAGCGAAAGTGAATGGGTTCGCTTTCTGCCTAACTTCCTTGCTACCGCAGGAAGCATTAATGCATAAATGGCAGAAACGCCATTGTACACGCCAAAAATAACTCCGGTCCAGGTCTGTGCTTCGCGATACAGCGAAGAACTCTTATCCCCTATGGGCAATTTAAAAATATGAGTGGCAATGGAATCTGTTGTGAATACCCACATGCCGAATAAAGCGAACCAGGAAAAGAACTGCACCAATCCCAGTTGCTTCATAGTCCGCGGCATATTTATGAAATCAGTCCAGATCGCTCCCAATCCGGCACCGGTATCTTCTGATTTTCCATGGTACTGTTCATATTCTTTGGGCGGATATTCCTTAGTCTTAAATACGGTCCATAAAATGGATGAGATGAAAACAAGGGAACCGATATAGAAAGATATTTTTACGTTTTGTCCTACTACACCTTCAGGTGCATCTTTTGAAACCCCGAACCAGTTATTCAGGATATATGGCAAAAGTGATCCTACCACGGCACCAACGCCAATCAGGAAGGTTTGAATTCCGAATCCCTGCGTCCGTTGATCGTCTGGAAGATTATCTGCAACCAGGGCCCGAAAAGGTTCCATCGCCAGGTTGAAACAGGCATCCATGATCATCAGGAAAGCAGCGCCTATAATAACAAGTGGCGCGATGGCACCCAGCATATTCGCGTTGGGCATCAGGGTAAGTGCACTTGCAGAAAGTATGGCTCCTGCCAAAAAATAAGGTCTGCGACGACCGAGTTTTGTCCAGGTCCGATCACTATAATGGCCAACGATTGGTTGTACAATAAGACCTACCATGGGAGCAGCGAGCCAGAACCAGGAAAGGTGTTCCACGTCGGCTCCATAGTTCCTGAGAATGCCGGAGGCATTAGAGTTTTGAAGAGCGAATCCAAACTGGATCCCAAGGAATCCAAAACTCATATTGAATATCTGGGACGTACTTAACCGGGGTTTTGGTTTTATGCCGCCCTCCGTTTTTGGTGTCGCAGTTGATGCCATTGCTGTTCTATTTCATTTCAAATCACAAATCCATTTGGCAAGATGGCGCCTTTCTTAACAACCACAATACCTTCTTTTACGGTATACAGGGAATGGTCGGAGTTAGGCAGGTGGGGGCCACCGTTTATCCGTACATCATCGCCAATACGACAATTCTTATCTATGATGGCATTCCTTATATAACTTCTTTCGCCGATCCCCAATTTGGGTAATCCCCGCGCAGCAGCCATATTCATGTCTTCGAAAGTTTCGTAATAGTCGGATCCCATGATATAGGTATTGACCACTGTTGTACCTGATCCAATAGCGTGTGACGGGGGAAAAGAGTATCGCCCTGTTCGGCGTGGCGGGG
>JANMHK010000284.1:0-3784 GCA_031375135.1 Sphingobacteriales bacterium
TTGGTACATATATTCGTTATGCAGCGTTTTCAGCTCATCGTTGGCTGAAGGCTTGTTGATATTGATCTGGAGGTAGGCCTGCAAAGGACCCCAGATGTATGAGACAAACCATTTCGAGAAAGCGTTGCCATCACTTTGCGCATCACCCTGGTGTCCATGGGTACAAAAAATATTGAGGTCCTTGCCGGCAAGGTGGATTTTGAATATGATACCCGCGTATATTCCGACAGGCAAACCATAGGTTTTTTCAAGGAATGAACTTGCAAAAGGGTCATTGTCCCAGAATCCACCTTGCCGGCAATGACCTCAACATTTTTTGCACCCATGGTCATCAGGGTGATGCACAAAGTGATGGTAACGCTATCTCGAAATGGTTTGTCTCATACATCTGGGGTCCTTTGCAGGCCTACCTCCAGATCAATATCAACAAGCCTTCAGCCAACGATGAGCTGAAAACGCTGCATAACGAATATATGTACCAATGGAGCAGGCAACAGGAAAACATGCTGCTGGTCACAGGCCATACCCATCAACCTGTTTTTAAATCATTGACACACCTGGAGCGTTTGTTTCTGAAAAGGGAAGAAGCCGATCGCGCAGGCAACAAGGAAGAATTAGAAAAGATCGACGCCGAAATCCCGCGCCGAAGAAGAGAGTACGATCATATCCAACAATCCTTCAGAGATGTGAAACCCTTTTATTTTAACAGTGGCTGTTGCTGTTATAAGGATGGTAGCATAACAGGAATCGAGATTACTAACGGGAATATCTGCCTGATCAAATGGAACAATGGCCTGCGAGTTCTGGCCGAAGAAGAAGACCTGCGCAACCTGGTTCATTCGCTGGTGTGACTGTTCTAAAATTTACCCAATTTATTGACTCATTATTTTCCTTCGAAGTCAATCAAGTACTTCCTCGCAGGACAATTAGCCAATCCGCCAATCCGCCAATTCGCCAATCTACAAGAACTAGCTTTACATGTTTCTTCTGTACTGCCCCCCTACCTGGTAGAGCGCGTGGGTGATCTCGCCAAGTGTGCAATACTTCACCGTTTCCATCAGTTCTTCAAATACATTTCCATTGCTAACGGCTACCTGTTGCAATTTGCTTAGTGCCGCCTGAGAGAATCTTTGATTTCGGGCCTTGAAATCGATCAGGTTCCTGATCTGTTGCTCCTTTTCTTCCGAAGTGCTTCGGATCACTTCGGTGGGCAAAATAGTCGGACTACCCTTCTTGTTCAAAAATGTATTCACGCCGATGATCGGCAGCTCCCCTGTATGTTTTAGGGTTTCATAATGCAGACTTTCTTCCTGGATCTTATTGCGCTGATACATTCTCTCCATCGCTCCCAATACCCCGCCCCGTTCTGTGATTCGGTCAAACTCAGTCATTACCGCTTCTTCCACCAAATCAGTCAGCTCCTCGATCAAAAACGATCCCTGATTGGGATTTTCATTCCTGGCAGTACCCAGCTCCCGGTTGATGATCAGCTGTATGGCCATTGCCCGCCTTACACTTTCTTCCGTTGGGGTTGTGATGGCTTCGTCATACGCATTGGTATGTAAGGAATTACAGTTATCATAGATGGCATACAAAGCCTGCAACGTAGTTCGGATATCATTAAAGTCAATTTCCTGGGCATGCAAGCTCCGGCCCGAGGTTTGAATATGATATTTCAACATCTGGCTACGCTTGTTGGCTTTATACTTGAACTTCATGGCCTTGGCCCAGATCTTCCTGGCAACACGACCGATCACACTATACTCAGGGTCCATTCCATTACTGAAAAAGAAACTAAGATTCGGAGCAAAATCATCAATGCTCATCCCCCTGCTCAAATAGTACTCCACATAGGTAAACCCATTCGACAACGTGAAGGCCAGCTGCGTGATTGGGTTTGCCCCCGCTTCCGCAATATGATATCCGGAAATAGAAACACTGTAAAAATTACGCACCTCTTTGGAGATAAAATACTGCTGCACATCACCCATCATCCGCAATGCAAACTCAGTACTGAATATACAAGTGTTCTGTGCCTGGTCCTCTTTCAATATATCCGCCTGCACAGTGCCCCTCGCCTGCGAGAGGGCATGGGCACGGATCTTGTTGTACACTTCTGCAGGCAACACTTCATTGCCCGACACACCCAGTAATTTTAATCCCAGGCCACTGTTGCCTTCGGGCAATCCGTCGCCCGCATAATAAACTGGCCGCTCATATCCTTGATAACGTTTACGAATAGCTGCTTCTACTGCATCCCATTGATTGTTATCCTTGATCCATTTTTCACATTGCTGATCAATGGCCGCATTCATGAAAAATGCAAGGAGTATAGGGGCAGGACCATTAATGGTCATGCTCACACTGGTACGGGGATCGCAAAGATCAAACCCGCTGTATAATTTCTTGGCGTCGTCAACCGTAGCGATGCTGACACCGCTATTGCCTACTTTCCCATAGATATCAGGACGATGATCCGGATCTTCACCATATAAGGTCACGGAATCAAAGGCCGTGGAAAGTCTTTTTGCAGGCTGGTCAAGGGCCACATAATGAAATCGTTTGTTGGTGCGCTCGGGACTTCCTTCTCCGGCAAACATACGCGTAGGATCTTCGCCTTCCCGTTTCAGCGGGAACACACCGGCTGTGAAAGGGAACTGCCCGGGTGCGTTCTCCTGGGCCTCCCATTGAAGGACATCTCCCCAGTCGCGGTACTTTGGTAGAATAACCTTAGGAATTCGTGTACCCGACAGAGTTAGTGAAAATAAAGGCTGTCGGATCACCTTATCGCGCACATGATATTCAAATTCATTGGCCTCGTAGGCTTTTCGCTTAGCAGGCCAATTCTCGAGTAGTTTTCGATTGACGGGACTCAGTTTTTCGTACAGTGCCCCAAGCTTGGCACCCAATATCTTCCTGGCGGCTTCATCTTCCAACAGATCAATTGCGCCCTGCAGTTTATATATAGCTGAAGCAAGATCGGCCTGCTCTTTGACGTCCTGGTTATATACTCGAACCGCATCTGTTATTTCACTCAGGTATCTCACCCTTGAAGGGGGAATGATGAGTGATTTGGCCGACAGTTCTTCCAACTTTGCCATGGGTTGGATCTCGAGATCAACCTTCGTCTTCGTCTCGATCTTATCCACCAGGCTGATGAACAGATTATTCACTCCGGGATCATTGAATTGAGAGGCAATGGTACCAATGATAGGCAGCTCATCGTCCTTTGCTGCCCAGAGCCCATGGTTCCTTTTATATTGTTTGCGCACATCGTGCAAAGCGTCCAATGCACCGGCTTTATCAAATTTGTTGATGGCAATACAATCAGCATAATCAAGCATGTTGATTTTTTCCAACTGCGAAGCCGCGCCATATTCCGGCGTCATCACGTAAAGAGAGACATCGCAATAGTCTAAAATCGATGCATCGCTTTGACCTACACCTGCGCTCTCCAGAATGATCAGGTCAAAGCTTTCGTCCTTACATATATTGATCGCATCCTGCACATATTCACTCAATGCTCGGTCGCTCTCCCGGGTTGCCAGGCTGCGCATATATGCTCGAGGATGGTGGATCGCATTCATCCGGATTCGATCACCCAGTAGTGCGCCACCCGTTTTCTTCTTGGATGGATCCACCGAGATCACGGCAATAGTTTTGTCGGACGTATGATTCAGGAAACGCCGCACCAGCTCGTCGGTCACCGAAGATTTGCCGGCCCCGCCGGTACCCGTAATGCCGAGCACCGGTATTTTTATTGTTTCTGTTTTTCGTGTAGTGT